>JAISKX010000020.1 GCA_031260765.1 Endomicrobium sp.
GCCCGCGGTCTCGGCGGCAAGGGCGAAGTGTTTTATACAGGAGAACTTGGAGATGTAGAAGCCGCAACAAAAAATGCCCTTGAACTTATGGGCAAAGACGGCGTAATAGTCAGCACAGCGGTAATCCCAAGACCAACAAAATCTCTGATAGAAGCAATAAGTTAATGTAGAGACGCGCTATATGCGCGTCTGAAAAATTTACAGGAGTAGTTATATGATAAGTTTATTTAATCCAGTCCCATTTATGTTCACAGGTTCGGGCGCAATATCCAAAATCCCGTCCCATTTAAAAGAAAGAGGATATAATAATCCTTTAATTGTCACTGATAAAACAATAGTGACTTTCCCGTTCTTTGCAAAAATCAAAGAATTGTTTCCAAATGCCGTTATATATGATAAAACACTGCCCAATCCTCCCGACACTCAAATACATGAAGGCGCGGACATATATAAAAAGAATAATTGCGATTGTTTGATTGCAGTAGGCGGAGGCAGCGCGATGGATTGCGCTAAGGCTATAGGCATAATAGCGGCAAACGGCGGCAATATTCATGATTATGCAAAAGCGCCAAACAGCGTGCCTAAACCCATACCTCATTTAGCGGCTATTCCTACTACGGCGGGCAGCGGTTCTGAATGCACGGCGGCGGCTATGATTACCAATACCGAAGGTCATCATTCAAAGATGGCAGTTCTCAGCGTAAATATAATTCCGTCAGCGTCTTTTATAGACCCAGATATAATGGTTGCTTTGCCGCCTTTTCTTACGGCATCTACCGGTCTTGACGCTCTTGCTCATGCTATTGAAGCCTATCTTGCAAAAAATGCAAATGAATATACCGACGGACTTTCATTTACCGCTATAAGATTGATTTTTAAATATCTGCCCAGAGCGGTTGCAAACGGCGCAGATATGAAAGCAAGAGAAAAAATGGCTTATGCTCAATCTATGGCTGGCATTGCTTTTAATAGCGCGGGGTTAGGTCTTGTTCATGCTATGTCTCATCCTTTAAGCGCTACTTACGGCATACCGCATGGAGTTGCAAATTCAATTTTGCTTCCTTGGGTGATGGAATTTAATAGAATGGCGCGCCATGATAAAATGATAGAAATTGCAGAAGCCGCCGGAGAAAATAGATTTAATCTCCCAAGCAGAGATGTCGCCGCTCTTGCGGCAAAATCTGTCCGCATTCTCAGCAGCGATGTAGGCGTAGTCACAAATATAAGCGAGGCGGTTTCTATGCTTGGAAAATATGCAAATTTTGAAAAAGATATAGAGGGTCTTATAAAAGATGCAAGAGAAGACCTTTTTATAAAAGATAATCCGAGAAATGCGTCGCCGTCTGACATCAGGGCTATTTATGCTTCTTGTTGGTCAACTGCGACGATAGATGTTATCAGGAGACTAAGGGAGTTAAATTAAACTATAAGGAGGAGGATAGAAGAAGCGAGCAGCAGAAGTAAAAAACGGTTAGATATTTCACCAATTTCAATGCAAAGGCTTTGAAATAAAAAATACGAAACAAAATTTATCTTAGGAGGATAAAATGTTTAAAAAATTAAAATCGATGTTAAGTTTAGTATTGGCAACTGCATTTGTATTCGCATTGTCAACCAGCGCTTTCAGCGCAGCTTCAAAGACCCTTGCTAAGGGCAATTGGGATCCTAATACAAGAGACCAAATTCAACAAATGATTGACAGAAACGGCAACAGCAACAAGTTCAAAACCTATGATGTCAACAAAAAGCCCTATGCTGTTTTTGATTGGGATCAAACCTGTATTTTCAATGATACAGAAGAAGCATTGTTTCGCTATATGATAGACAATGTTAAGTTCAAAGCAACGCCAAGTGAATTTGCGCAAGCTCTCAAACAACAAATTCCTGATGTAAAAAAGAATTTCGGCAAAGATTTCAACAACAAAGCCGGACAACCTACGAATTTAGCTTTGTTTTCAGAAGACTTAAACAAAGATTATAAATTCATCTATGACAATTACATCAAGAGCCAAAAAATGTCTCTTGCAGACCTTCAAAAGACCAATCAATTCTTGGATTGGCGCGCAAAATTCGCTACTCTTTATGAAGCGGTAGGCGATACTTTTGATGCGGCGACAAGTTATCCTTGGGTTCTTTATTTCTTCGTAGGAATGACTCCTGCGGAAGTTGCCGCTGTTTCTGAAGAGTCCAATGATGCGGCTTTCAAAGCTCCTATCGGCAAATTCACATGGACAAGCCCAGATGCTCTTCCCGGCAAGGCTGGAGTTATTTCATATAGTTTCAAATCAGGACTTCGCATTGAAAAAGAAATGTCTGATTTGATGGCTGTTCTTAGGGCAAATGGAATAGATGTTTATGTTTGTTCTGCTTCTCATGAAGAAGTTGTTAAAGTTTTCGCAGGACTTTCTAAATATGGGTATAATGTCCCTCCAGAAAATGTAATCGGAATGAAAACAAAACTTAAAGATGGTAAATTCTTAGCGGAATATGATTATTCTAACGGTTATCCTCAGACTCAAGGCAAAGGGAAAACAACCGCTATTACCAACATTTTGGTTAAGAAATACGGATATGGGCCTCTTTTCATAGCAAGCGATAGTTCTGGCGACCGCGATATGGCGATAGATTTTCCAGACACACAATTGACTCTTATGATTAACCGTTTGTATGCAAATGCCTATGGAAAATTAGGTCTTGTAGCCTATAAGGCATATCAGCAAAAGATAACTCCTCGTTTCGTATTGCAAGGAAGAGATGAGAACCAAGGTCAGTTCCGTCCTTCAATGAAAACAATAAAGATGGGGCAGAAAGAAGAAGCGCTTTTCCATAAAGATATAGACCCTACAATAAAGAAATAGTCGGGGCTATAGTCAGTAATTTTCACAATCGCTATGCCCAAAGATTTTTTCTTTGGGCATAGTATTTTTTTTGAGAGGAGTAAAATGAAATTTGAAACAGAACTAATCAATAGAGCAAAAACAAAAAAACAGCATATAATTTTGCCGGAAGGAAATGATGAAAGAATTTTACTTGCCGCAGAAAAAGTTCTTGCGGCTGATTTTGCCCAACTTACAATTTTTGGCAATCCCGATGAGATGAACAATAAGGCAAAACAACTCGGGCTTAAAAATTTCAACAAAGCGCATCTTCTTGATTATAAAAAAGACGCCTCGTTTAACGATATTGCTCACACATATTATGAATTGCGTAAATCAAAAGGCATTACTGAGGCAGACGCTGTTAAACAATTGCAAGACAGAAATTTCTACGGAACTATGTTGGTATATTGTAAAAAAGCAAACGGTATGGTTTCAGGAGCAGACGGCACGACGGCAGACACTATCCGCCCCGCTCTTTCAATCCTTAAAACCAAGCCGGGCTGTTCTATTGCAAGTTCTGTGTTTTTGATGATTTTAAGCGACGGTAGAGTATGGGTTTTTGGAGATTGCGCTATAAATCCCAATCCCAATCCCGCTCAACTTGCGGAAATCGCAATCATATCTGCGCAAACCGCAAAATCTTTCGGCATTGACCCAAAAGTCGCAATGCTCAGTTATTCAAGCGGTTCATCGGGCAAGGGACCAGATGTAGATGCAGTTAAAGAGGCTGTTAAAATTGCAATATCAGCTTCACAACGCTTATATCCTAATCTTCCAATTGACGGACCTTTACAATTTGACGCAGCTGTAGATGCAAAAACAGCTGCTTCAAAAATGTCTAATTCTAAAGTGGCAGGCAATGCGACAGTGATGATTTTTCCAGATTTGAATGCCGGCAATATCTGTTATAAAGCGGTTCAAAGGGCGGCAAATGCTCTTGCCATAGGACCTATAATTCAAGGACTCAATGCCCCAGTCAATGACCTTTCCCGCGGCGCCTTAGTCGAAGATATAGTCAACACAATCGCTGTCACAGCTCTACAAGCTCAATAGGTGCGGCTTGCGCCGCGATACACACGGCGGGTGGGCTTTATAGTTTTCCGCGATGGGATGGTCGCTTTGCCTTTTGGCGTCTTTTGACACAATTTGCCTGCTGATGTAGCGCTGCTATACGGCGCAGGCAAATTCTGCCAAAATACGCTCAAAATGCTTCGCGAGGTGCGGTGAAAGATTTGCTGATATGTAAAAATAGGCGTGTCGTCATTCTGGGCAAAGTAAGACTGTCATTCTGGACGAAGTAAGCCTGTCATTCTGCGCGAAGTCGCAGAATCTATTTTATGCAGTTGTTCAAGCCTTTGCTTTTAATAGTATTATCACAGGAATAAATAATGAATACACACATTTTAAAATCAATCATTTTTGTTTTAATTTTTAGTTTTTGTTGCGCGCCTGTTTTTGGCGCGGAGGCAAATAATAAGAAAGTAGATGTAAAAAATGTCAAAGTTCAAAATGTTAAAAAACCTGCGCCTAAAAGCAATAATGCGAAAACTCCTATAAAAGACAATCAAAAGGCAGTTAAAGTTGCGCCGCCAAAACCTGTAAAAGCTGAAGATATAATTATGGAAAGAGTATATACTGATGTTGGGGAAGAGGTCAAAATAGATTTAGAGGCAAATCCCACCACAGGATATTCTTGGACTGTCAGCGAGCCTGAAAAATTAAATATCTTAGAAATTATCAATGAACAATATAATGCAAGCAAACGCTCTGAAATATCAGAAGCAAATTTAACGGGCGCAAGCGGCACGCAGACTTTTACTTTTAAAGTCATCAAGTCTGGGATTGATGTAGTCCGCTTTGAATATGCCCGTCCTTGGCAAAAAGGACAACAAAAAACAAAGCCTTCATATAAGGCTTATGAAGTAATAGCAGAATAGGGAATATAATGGCAATCACTGTTTTATCTCAAGAGACAATCAATAAAATAGCCGCAGGCGAAGTGGTTGAAAGACCTTTAAATGTAGTCAAAGAGTTGGTAGAAAATTCTTTGGACGCTTGCGCAACTTCAATAAATATAGAAATCCTTCAAGCAGGCAAAAAACTCATCAGAATATCGGACAATGGCATGGGGATGGACGAAGAAGATTTAAAACTTTCCATTTTGCGCCATGCCACCAGTAAAATAATCAATTTTGAAGATTTATCGCATATACAATCAATGGGATTTAGAGGCGAGGCTCTTTCCTCAATCGCCGCCGTATCCAAATTAGAAATCAAAACAAAAAAAAGAGACTCGGCAAATGGCTGGAAATTATATTGTGAAGGCGGGAAAAATATAAATATTACCCCATGGTCAGGCGCGCAAGGAACTATTTGTGAAGTCAAAGATTTATTTTTCAATACGCCCGCAAGACAGAAATTCCTAAAAAGCGATTCCACAGAAAGAGCCCGAATAATAAATACCATAGAAGAAATCGCCTTAGCCAATCAAGAAATCTCTTTCAAACTCTCTTTTGACAACAAAACAATCCTGCAAAGTAGCGCTGTTCCAGATAGCGTTGTTAGAAATTCATCGCAGAACCCGAAGGGTCACGCCGTAGCGCAAGCGAAGGCGGACGCAAAACTAAACCGAATCTCCGACATTCTCGGCAAAGATTTCTCCAACATCCTAAAAAACACTCAAATAGACCATCCCAAAGCCTCTTTTGATATATTTTTTACAGGCAGAGACAATGCCCAACCCAATCGCAAATATCAATATCTTTTTATAAACAGCCGCCCAGTCAATTTGCCCAAATGGCTCATACATTGCATAAATCACGCATATCAGGGTTTGATAATGCACGATAGATACCCGGGATTTTTAATTTATATAACAATAGACCCGTCAGATATAGATATAAATATACATCCCACAAAAAGAGAAGTTAAATTTGCAGACGAAAATGCTATGTATGACATAATTTTTAAATCTCTAAAAGCCGCCTTGACTTCTCAACCTCATAGCGAAATATCTATCAATGCTCAAAGCGAGACAATAAAATCTTTTCAATTTGACAATAAAGCCGCCGCCGCTCCAATCAAAAGCGGCTCGGATTTCTCCGCTCCCAATTATATTTCCGAGCCTAAAAAATCTTACGGTTCCTTTAAACAAGATTATTCCATAAAAGATTACGCTAATGTATATGTCAAACAAAATGAATTAAACACAGGCGATTTTGACAATAATATAAAAGTGTTGGGGCAAGTTTTTGCAAACTACATAATCGTAGAAAATGAAGGGCAGCTCTATATTTTTGACCAGCACGCTGCGGCAGAGCGCGTCAAATACGAGCAATACATAAAACAGACTACAAATAAAAAAATGGATATCCAAGCCTTGCTTATACCTGAGAATTTAGAATTATCCCCATCGCTATCCGCTCTATTAAAAGAAAATCTTTCTCTTATAAATGAGTTGGGGCTCGGCATTGAGGAATTCGGCGATAATATATTTAGAATAAAATCCTATCCCGCCTTGCTCGGCAATGTCTCTATAGAAAACATTGCTCGAACTTTGCTTGAAGATTTAGAGACTGACAAAAATATAGAAATAGACAAGAAGAGAGAAAAAATCATCCGCTCAGCCTGCCGCGCAAGCATAAAGGCAGGCTATACAATATCTACAATAGAGGCAAAACAATTGATAATGAATTTGTTTAAATGTGAAAGTCCTTTCACTTGTCCCCACGGCAGACCTACGGCATATAGAATTTCCAAAGAAGAGTTAGAAAAGTTTTTTAAAAGAGTATGAAAAAAATCGTAATCATATCAGGCGCAACCGCCAGCGGCAAAACCAAAACCGCCGTCCAATTTTGCAAAGAAAACAATGGCGAAATAATCTCCTGCGATTCCCGCCAAGTCTATAAATACTTAGACATAGGCACAAACAAAGAGGGCATTTTAAACGCTGACAATTCCTATCGCACAATCAACGGCATCCCCCAATACCTAACCGACATCATAAATCCCGACCAAAAATACAGCGCCGCAGACTTCGTCCATGATGCCAACATAAAAATAGACGAGATAATAAACAAAGGCAAACTCCCCGTAATAGTAGGCGGAACAGGCTTATATATAAAATCCCTACTATACGGTCTTGACGAAATGCCTCCCGCCGATGAAAACCTAAGAAAAAAACTATCTCAAAAAACAAAGCAAGAACTTTACGA
>JAISKX010000122.1 GCA_031260765.1 Endomicrobium sp.
GCAGGCAATGCGGGGAACAAAGGAGAGGATATCATGGAAACGAAGCAATTTTTAAAAGATTTAATTTCCGAGAGCATAGAAGCCAAAACAAAAATGCTTGATGATGTTCAAATTCAAAACATAGAGGCTATTTGCGATAAAGTCGTATCGGCTTATAAAGCGGGTAAAAAAACAATAATTTGCGGAAACGGCGGTTCTGCGTCCGACTCTTTGCATTTTAGCGCCGAAATGGTTTGCCGTTTTGAAAAGAACCGCGCCGCTTTGCCTTCTATCGCTTTATCTGAAAACATTTCTTCTATTACAGCGGTTGGAAATGATTTTGGATACGATGTATCCTTTTGCCGCCAGCTTGAAGCTTTTGCGCAAGAAGGAGATATTTTCATAGCCATATCAACAAGCGGCAATTCAAAAAATGTCATAAACGCTTTGCATACCGCTAAAAAACTAAAAATTTTCTCAATCGGCATGACAAATATTGACGGCGGACAGATGAAAGCTTTATGCGATTTATGTTTTTGCGCTCCATCCAAAATCACGGCGCGCGTCCAAGAATGCCACATCCTATTTATACATCTTCTTGCCAAAATGGTAGAAGAAAAAGTCTTTATTTAAAACGGAGAGTGTCAATGAAACAAATAAAAAAGTTGAAAAAACTCATACTCGTTTTTATCGCTTTATTCTTCATGAATTCCTTTTCTTATGCTCTGCCTCTGACCGTTGGAAATTGGAATGAACTCTACGATAAATATCGTATGGAGCTTACTCCATATCATGATATTGAATTCCTCAATGATACTTATCAACCTAATAATTCCTATCTGCTTGGAACAGGCAGAGAGCCCGGCGGAGTAATAAACGGCATGAATTATTCTCTAAGAGGCGGGGTTGATATGGGATTTAATTTTGAATCCTCAGTATTTGTCATTACAGATGTCGGTTCAACCGGCGGACCTGGCGGCGGAATGGCTAATATAATCACTTTTAAAGACATAAGATTTCAAGATTTCAAAAACTACGACAAGGGAGTCATTTACGGCAAGGAAGATTCTTCTATAGTTTTTAGCGGGACAATGATAGAGTTTAAAAACAATTACGGCTATCTTGGGACTTCTCTTTATTTGGAAGGGCAAACATTTTTTACAGCTAATGACATAAGATTTACAGACAATCTTTCAATTGGTTTGGACGAAATCCACGGCGGAGCGGCTATACGCGCAGTAGGCGGAAACTCTAAAACCTCTTTTGTAGGTTCTGGGAATGTATTGTTCTCGCACAATACGGCTATTAAAAACGGCGGGGCTATTTATGCCGAAGGTGGAGCTTCTTTATTATTTGATGGTTATCAAGTGGCATTTGAATACAATTCAGCTTATAATGGTATTCTTAGACCTTCAAAAGGCGGCGCTATATATATTGTTGACGCTCAAATAACATTTCAAAATTCAGGCGTATCTTTTAGTAACAATACAGCTTTTATGTATGATAATGAACAAAGCGCCGGCGCGATATTCGGCATAGGCGCTTCTATAATTTTTTCAGGGTCGCAAGTTGCTTTTGAAGACAATATCGCCGCTATGAATGTAATAGGCGTGATAAATACAGCTGCGGGCGCGATATATGTGGAACATTCATTAGTGTCTTTTAACGATTCATCGGCTCGCTTTTTGGGTAATTTGACTTCTGTGGGAACGGACAGAGTTTCAGCAGGTTCTATTTTTATGAGAGATGTCTCAACGCTCGCATTTAGCGGCTCAACTGTTAATTTTGAAAACGGCGGACGCGGCGGCGGGGATTATTCTCAAGACAGTTCTGTCATCATCAGCAATTCCATATTGAGATGGACGAGTTCAAAAGGGATTTTTAACAATAATATCTCTACAACTCCTACCGAAGGCGGAGCCGCTTTAAAGATGTTTTCTACCATTGGTTATAAAACTTTTATGTTTTCAGATAATTCCGAAATAGATTTTACAAATAACACTTCTCAAAACGGCGGAGCGCTTTACACCGTCAGTTCTTCTATCACTATCAGACAATCAAAAATAAATTTTGAAGGAAATACCGCTATAAGTTCAGGCGGCGCTCTTTTTGCGGGAACAGACGCTAAGATATACTTTTTTGATTCCACAACTGTTTTTTCAGGAAATTCAGCTGGACTTCGCGGAGACGCTCTCTATTTAGCGGGTAATGCCGAAATGCACTTTATAGGCGGGCTTGTGTCTTTTAACAATTATGGCAATATAAATTCAGTCAATGATATATGGTTTTTAGAAAATAGCGCTAAGTTGAATTTTTCAAGCGGCTCGGTAGAAGCTATAGGCAATAAAGCCGATGTGGGGGCTTTTTTAAGCATTATTAACAGAGATTTTGTTTTTGGACGCAATGCTAATTTTGCAAACAATACTGCAAGAGATTTTGGCGGGGCTTTGTATATGACGAATAATGCAAAAGTAAGTTTTGGCGGACAAGTATTCTTCACTGAAAACACTGCAAATCGCGGCGGAGCCGTATATCTTTTAAATTCAACTATTGCGGCAAATAATGCCGATATACTTTTTATCAGAAATTCGGCAAATGATATTTCTGAAGTCGGAGGCGCTATATATGCCGAAAATTCTTTTATTGACTTCAAAAACTCAACAGCCGTTTTTAATCAAAATACCGCCCGAGAAGGGAATTCAATCTATCTTTTAATGTCAACAATGGCTGCCTCAGGCGGTTCTGTTATACAATTTGCAAACAATACGACCACCAATTCCGGCGCGGGCATATATGCTGAAAAGTCGTCTATAACTTTTTTTGCTTCAAGCATTTCTTTTTCTAATAATTATGCCAGCACGGGCGCCGGGGTTTATCTCGCTTCTTCCGCTTTTGCTATCAATGCTAAAGAAATATATTTTTTGAATAATATCGGCTGGAGTATAGCCGAGCTTCGTTCTAAAATAAATATATCGGCTTCAACTCTTGTCGTCAGCGGAAATTATGCCGGAAACGGCGGAGCTTTTAATATTGGTTCTTTGGGCGCGGTTGTCGGCGCTTCAAATATGCAGTTTGCAAATAATAGCGCGCATTATGGCGGAGCTTTTTATGTTAAAGCGGGTTCAAGCATAAGCATAAACGGCGCAGGCATTTTTGAAAACAATATAGCCGATAATCTCGGCGGCGCTATATATAATGCTGGATTTTTAGATTTGCAATCAAGAAATTCGACTATGGTTTTTATCAATAATTCGGCTGGCGTGCAAAAAAATGATATTTATAATACCGCATCCTCAACCATAAGCATAAGCGGAGATTCAGGTTCTGTGGAAATAAACGGCGGCATAGACGGAGGCGGCTGGATAATAAAGACAGGCAGGGGCGGTTTTACTATCAATACGGATAATGGTTTTAACGGAACTTTTATACAAAGGGCTGGGACTACCACTATTACAAATCTCGGCAAGATGTTTCACGGGAACAATTTTATTGAAAATAGTCTATTGAAAGTGATAGTTCAGTCCACTTATAGTTTCAATTTGACTATAAACGAAAGAGGCGTCTTTGAATATTATAATGGAAGCGAGACTCCATTTGAAATAAATTCGGCAACTATCAAATTTAATTCAAATAATGCTTTTGCGAGATTTAATAAAGATGCGGCTTTAAGCGGCAGAGCGGCATATTATATCGCTAATGATATAGGCAATAATTCTCAAAACACTATAGAATTTTATAATGCAAATGCAGTGTTCGGCTCTCAGTCATATCAAAAAGGAACGAGATATGTGTTTAGCGATTCTGCTATAGATTTAACTTCTTCAACCCCTTTCAATGATGTTAAAACCACAAGTTTTTCTTATTTGCAAGCCGTAGGAACGGGAGTATATCTGACATTCGGCTTATATGTGGATGCGTCAGGTAAATTATTTACCGATATATTGTATTCAGCTCAATCTCTCGGCAGCCTCAATATAAAAGAAATCACCATATACAAAGAATTTTCAGGTTTGCTTCCTATTGTTGATACCTATATAGAGTTTTCTACAAGAGTTATCACAGGCGCGGGCTCTATGGAATTTAATCCTATAACTCAATGGACTAATATAGTGACTGACGAATATCAATATATAATCAATGTAGACGTCAGCTCTTCTTGGATTTCAGTGATTTTTGCAAGGCATCCTGAAGATTCTCTAAATGTTGTAAATATGGACAGCGGAAATAGAGAATATAGAACAAAAATAATCGCTAAATTAAATCCCACTTCAAATACCTATCATATACTTGAAAACCTCGGACTAACCGGCTCGGGAACATTTTATTTAAGTTCGGCAAGCATAAGTTCCGGCGGAGTAAATTTGCTCTCGGGACTATCTCGTTTAGACCAGACGACAAGAGGTTCGTTTTTTAAATTGGTAAATGTCACTGCTCTCATCATAGACAAATTGTCAATATCAAGCGCCTATGCAAGCGGTTCAGACCCAAGCACGGCTACTGTTAACGGGAGCATAATATATATGACAAATCAGTCGGCATCCGCTATTTTGCGCGATACCAATTTATTTTATAATTTAGCTGAACAAGACGGAGGCGCGATATATGCAACTAATGGAATATTAAAAATTGAATCCGCTTCGCAAACAGTTTCAATAGTAAATAACAGCGCGAGAAACAGCGGCGGCGTCATTTTTACCGAAAATGCGCGGACTACTGTGTCTGCTACAGCAAACAAAAATATTACATTCTCGCATAATCAGGCGGTAAACGGCGGCGTATTATACGGTCTTAATAATTCCCAAACATATTTTTCTGGGTCTGGAAATTTTCAAATATCTTTTTTAAACAATACGGCGTCTTTTGGAGCGGTTTTTTTCCTTCAAGACTCCTATCTTAATTGGACAAAAGGCACATCTATTTTTGAAGACCATACTGCAGACGCTGACGGCGGCGATTTTTATTCAAATAAATCAAGCATTGTTTTTAATAGCGCCACGGCAAGTTGGACTAATAATAGAGCTCTTAATGGTTCAGGAGGAGTCTTTTATCTTGATATGTCCACTTTAAATTTCAATTCAAGTTTAATAACTTGGACAAACAATACAGCCGTTTCTCATGGCGGCGCTGTTTATTTAAGGCGCTCAAGCGCTAATTTTAATAATTCTACAATGTCATTTGTCCATTCCCGTTCAGGCGGTCAAGGCGGTTTCGCTTATATTCAACAGTCAAATGTTAATTTTGACTTTGTCAATGCAAATTGGCTTGATTCCACTGCGGATTTAGACGGCGGTATTTTCTATGTTGACGGTAATTCCAAAGTCAATTTTAGGAATGGGAATTTTAATTTCAACAATGCTTTTAGCGGTTCAAACGGCGGAGCTTTTAATCTGAATAATTCAATAGTTGTTATCAGCAGCGCAAGAGCGGCTTTTGTCAATAATAGCGCCGTTTCTAACGGCGGCGTATTTTATATGCAAGATTCAAATTTAAGTTTTATCAATTCCCAATCTTCTTTTTCTAATTCTTCAGCTGCGGACGGGGGAGCATTCTATTTGCAAAATTCCAATATTTCTTTTTCAAGCGGTCAAGTTTTGTTTTCAAATACAAGAGCTTTAGGCGGAAACGGCGGCGTATTTTATTTGAATCAATCAACGCTTAGCTTTAGCAGCATTGCCGTATCCTTTGTCAATAGCAGCGCTAAAGAAGACGGTAATATCATTTATGCTCAAGATTCGCTCGTCAATCTCATAACAGTTTCAAGCGGTTTAGTTTTTGAAGCCAATCAAAGTAAAAACGATATTTGGTTGAGTAATTCAAATCTCAATATTCAAACAAGGCAAGGCTCTGCAATAATAATGAGAAACGGCATATTTGCAAGTAATTCAAGCATAAATAAAAAGAGTCAAGGGGAACTCCGCATAAATAAAACCTTTGATTTTAGCGGAGGCTATTTTACAGTTGAGCCCAAAAGCCGCATAGTGATAGAAAACATAGGCAATTTCTCTTATAGCGCAAGTTCTTCCATTGCTTTAAGCAGCGGCGAGTTTTCTTTTGTAGGTTCAAAAGCTCATTTTATAGGCAATAGGTCTGACAATTATAAAGGAGGAGCATTGTCTCTTTCCAATTCAAGCCTTTCTTTTATAAATTCGCCCGCAGCTGAGTTTTCTGCAAACAGCGCCGCTCAAGGCGGCGGAGCTATATTTCTTGAAAATAATAGTTATGCAAATTTTTACAGCGCTGTATTTGTTTCAAATAATGTTGGAGCAGTCGGCGGCGGAGCTATAGCTCTTAAAGATAGTTATGCGGGTTTTTATGAGACCACATTTAATTCAAATAATGCCGGAGCAAATGGAGACGGCGGCGCTTTATATCTTGATAGAAGCAAAGTAAAAATTTCCAATTCTCTATTTGTAAATAATGCCGCAGGATATAGAGGCGGCGCGATATACGCTCAATACAGCTCTTTAGAGATGATAGACAGCCAATTTTCAGGCAATTCATCGGGCTTGGTAGAAGGCGGGGCGGTATATCTTCTCGGCTCTACTATGACGATTACAGCTGATAACAGCTCTCTGATTTTAGGGGCTGCAGGAAATAGAGAAAAATATTTTTATTTATCAAACTCTCAATTGGTATTGGACGCAGAAAATAAAAAAGATATACGGATAGATAATCAAATATACGGCGATGGGGAAAATACTATACTCAGAAAACAAGGAAGCGGAGATTTTAGAATTTATAGCATAGAGTTAAATCATAATGACAGCAAGTTCTACTTGGATGGCGGGAAATTTTATTTTGATAATTCAATAAGGCTTGGAAAATTATATATTGGAGGCGGGGCTCTTTTTGAATTAAAAAGAGAAGGCAGATATACGGAAGCCGCTGATGTAAGAACAATATCTGTTAATGAATTAAGAATGGAAGACGGCACATTAGAAATAGGAGCTTTTATAGACCCTTCGGCAGCAACCAATAAAATAAAGATAGATACTATAACCGATTTGAACAAAGTAGTTATAAATAACGGCAATGACACTAAGTTGATTGTCAATTTTTATGGGATGGATATTTCCAATGTTATAAATCAAGAAAACCATGTTTTATATATGGATTTTGGAGGATGGGCAGTTGATTATGCGGGCGGGTTTAAATGGTATGCAAGTCCTAATCTTAAAGGCTATAGAATAAAGTCAAACAAAGGCGACAACGGCGTATATTTAGATATAGTTCCTTTGAGGACAATAGACAATCCTACCCATAATGAGCAAGAATTATTAAATTTGTTTGCATCTGTTGACGGCGGCAAGGATATAGCCATCTATTTAAGAAATGCCGTTGATGATTTAATCGCTTCAAATCCGGCAATGGCAAAAAAAGCTATAGGTCAGATGAGCGGCGGTTTTTACGCAAATGCTTTAAGGACGGGCGCTATGACTAATGCCGATACCGTTTTATATCCGAGAATACAAAAAATCAATAAAGACGAGGCTTTAGGAGATATAATAAAGTCCGTATGGGTAGGCGGCGTTATCAATTCATTTACCAATGATGCTGTAGAAAATTCGGCAATCAATTTTGAATCAACTGGATACGGTATAAATGCAGGCTTTAATATCTTTACTCAGAGAGATTCCCTTGTTGGTTTATATATCGGTTATATAGGAACTTCTCTAACTCAAGATTTGGATAAAGCCTCTGTATCCGATATAGGCATAGGCGCTTATGGCGGAAGTTTTGCCCCTGATTTGATTATCAAATGGAATTTGGGCGGCGCATTTCAAAGTTATACATTTGATAGAGTTATACAATTTTCCGGCGATGCGGATATAAATCCAAATTCATCTTTCAATACTCAAAGCATAAAAGGCGGAGTAGAAGTTGATTTTGTAAAACCTGTCGGCAAAAATTTTGTTCTCAAACCTTTTCTCGGCGCTCAAGGCGCTTTGGCTTTTAACGGTAAAATAACGGAAACAGGCGGAGATTTTGCTAATTTGACTATAGACGATGACACATATCTAAGATTTCTCGCAATGGGCGGAGCGATGCTTTCTCAGGGTGATGAGTCAAGTTCTTGGTTTATAAAAGCAGGTCTCAATTATTTATTGTCCGGCAGTAA
This sequence comes from Endomicrobium sp., assembly GCA_031260765.1. Lineage (GTDB taxonomy): Bacteria > Elusimicrobiota > Endomicrobiia > Endomicrobiales > Endomicrobiaceae > Parendomicrobium. The sequence goes on from JAISKX010000122.1 coordinate 8,099, forward strand.
GGCTCAATATAAAATAGGTTTTGTAAGCGAAAACGATAGAATGGAAATTTGGAGCCATGAAGAAAATCCTTTCTCCTTTACAGTAGGCGCCGGTCTTGAGACAGTTATTTGGCGGGCTGCATCCATATATGTAAATATTAACGCTCGTTTTGCTTCCGATGCAAGAGAATATATCGGCAATTTTGGGTTGAATTATAGATTTGAAAAAACCAATAAAGAATTGATGTCAAATTTTAAAGAAAGGGCTGAAAATATGGAAGCCGAAATGACATCAGAAGCTCTATTAAAAAAGCAAATGCATGATTTGGAAGTAGAATTGTTAAAAAAGAAAATCCGTTTAGAAGAAGAAGCCGACGGACCTGTTTCAGAAGCGGCTTTGAGAGAACAAATAAGGGCTGAAATTGAAGCAAAGAAGGCTCAAGAAGCTGAAATTGCTGAAGCGGCTGCTATAGCGGCGGCGGAGGCGACAGAAGCAAGGAAGGCGGCGGCAGCCGAGGCGGCTGCTGCAGCGGCGGCAAAGAAGGCGGCTTCATCTTCATCGTCTATCGGTAATGGAGTTGCCGTAGGAGCATCTTCTTTAGACCAGAGGCTTGCCGCTCAAGATTTAGGAAAAGTTGACAATAGGCAAGACCTTTCAGGTTTGCCTTGGGCGGGCGGAGCGATAGAGCCTCGCCGCGTAGTGAATACAAGCTTTGAAGAAGATGAGGAACTTTTATTAGACGATAATTCTTTAAATGAGCAGATTGCTCAATCGCAAAGCAGAAAAACAAGTTCTACGTCAGGAAAATCAACTATCAGGGCTTTTAGTTTATCGGCTGCTACATTTAAGCCCGGCAATTTTGAATTGACAAATGCGGCAAAGACCGCTCTCGCAAAACTCGCTCGAGAAATACAGAGCCGTCCGTTCAAAAAAATAGTGATAGAAGGACATACAGATGCGAGCGGAGAAATACAAAAGAATCTTGTTCTGTCTCATAAAAGAGCGAGAGAAGTCAGAAAAGAGCTCTACAAAAACGGCATCCCATTAAACAAAATGGCTTATATAGGTTTCGGACCGACAATGCCCATAGCCACCAATAATACCGAACTCGGTAGAAGTAAGAATAGGCGTGTAGAGATTTATGTTGAATAGCGCGGTTTAAATCACTCAAAATATAAAATGAAATCAATAAAACAGGCATTGACGAGAAAAGAAATAAGCAGCCTTTGTAAAAAACTAAAAAAAGACGGCAAAAAAATAGTTTTTACAAATGGCTGCTTTGATTTATTGCATTTAGGACATATAAATTTGTTTGAAAAAGCCAAAAGTTTAGGCGACATTTTAATAGTGGCTATAAATTCCGACAAGTCCTTAAAAAAACTAAAAGGCTCAAAACGCCCATTAGTAAATGAAAAAGACAGAGCCAAAATCCTACTCGCATTAAAATCAGTTGATTTTGTAGTGGTCTTCGGCGAACAAACCCCCTACAATTTGTTGAAGTTATTGCGTCCCGACATATTAGTAAAAGGCGGCGACTATAAAACAGAAGGCATAATAGGCAGAGAATTCGTCCAAACAGTATATCGTTTCCCATTCGTAAAAGGACGCTCAACCACAACCTTAATCAACCTAATAATAAAACGCTATGGAAAATAACATCAATCGCATAATAGACGCAAATTTAAACCGTTGTCGCGAAGGCTTAAGAGTAGTTGAAGATTGCCTCCGTTTCATTTTAGATGATGCAGTCTTATATAAGAAAATCAGAAAAATCCGCCACAATACAGACAAAATTTTAAGAGCCGAATACGCAAATTTGATAATAGAGAGAGATTCTTTTGACGACAAAGGCAGAACAATCCCAGAGACAAACAAAAAAGAACTCCCTCAAATAATAGTAGCCAATTTCAAAAGAGCTCAAGAGTCCTTGCGGGTTTTAGAAGAATATTCAAAAACCATAATCCCGCAAGCAGCAGGCGAATTCAAAAAACAAAGATACTCAGCTTACAATTTAGAAAAAGCAGTATTTTTAAAATACAAGAAAATTTTTAAAACAAAAACAAATAAAATATATTAGAAGGAGGCGTAATTATGACTTTAATGTTAGATGCTCAAAACAAAAAATCCAATGCTCTTATCGGAGCGGCGGTAAAGGAAGAAGGTTTATCTGAGGACTTTATTAGGCAAGGTATTGCCGAAGGAACTATAGTAATCCCCAAAAACAGCGGGCGGACTCTTAAAAGAATCGTCGCTGTCGGCGCAGGATTAAAAACAAAAGTGAATGCCAATATCGGCACTTCGCCCGACCATATTTCCTTAGATGAAGAAATCGCAAAACTCAATTGCGCGGTAAATGCCGGCGCGGATGCTGTGATGGATTTGTCAACAGGCGGCAATTTGGCTCAGATTAGAAAAGAGATTTTGGCGGCTTGTCCCGTCTGCGTAGGCACAGTTCCTATTTATGAAGCGGCGTGCAGAACTATTGCGAAAGGGAAAAAATTATCTCAAATTGACGGCGAAATGCTTTTTGATGTTATAGAAGAGCAATGCCAGCAAGGAGTAGATTTTATCACAGTTCATTGCGGCATAAATAAAGCGAGCGTAGAAATTTTAAACAGACAAGGGCGCCTTGCCGGCGTTGTAAGCCGAGGCGGCTCTTTTTTGGTTAAAACCATAAATGCTAGCGGACAAGAAAATCCTCTCTATGAGCAATACGACAGGCTTTTAAAAATCGTCAAAAAATATGATGTCACTTTATCGCTTGGCGACGGGTTTAGACCCGGCTGCACTTTTGACGCTTCGGATGGCGCTCAACTTTCAGAGTTAAACACTTTGGGCGAACTCGTTTTAAGAGCAAGAAAAGAAGGTGTGCAAGCAATGATTGAGGGACCCGGTCATGTGTCTATAGACCAAATTGCCGCCAATGTCTCATTAGCCAAAAGGTTAGGACACAATGCCCCTCTATACTTTTTAGGACCTCTTGTAACAGACATAGCCCCCGGCTATGACCACATAACAGCCGCAATCGGCGGCGCTCTTGCCGCAAGTTACGGCGTGGACTTTATTTGTTATGTCACTCCCGCTGAACATTTGAGATTGCCTGATTTGCAAGATGTAAGGGATGGAGTAATAGCGGCGAGAATTGCAGGGCATGCCGCGGACATGGTAAAAGGCGTCAAAGGCGCAAGAGAAATGGACAATGAAATGTCCAAATGGCGCAAAGCGCGCAATTGGAAAGAAATGCAGAGATGTTCTATAGACCCGGAAAAGTTTGCTAAAGAGAGGGCGAAGTTGCCGCCGCAGCAGGAAGATGTCTGCACAATGTGCGGCGAATTCTGCGCCATGCGCGA
>JAISKX010000003.1 GCA_031260765.1 Endomicrobium sp.
TTTGTGGCAATCAAAACTTCCGGATTATTGTCTATCGCTTTTACCTCAGTCAAAATGTCGCCGTCTTCAAGAGTAATTGCGTTTATGCCGCTCTTTCTGGGATTGGCAAATTCGCTTAGAGCGATTTTTTTGATTGTGCCGTTTCTCGTGCACATCAATAAGTATTCGTCTTTGATGTCTTTGGGTTTAAAGGAACGGATTGCGATTGCCGCTGTGATTTTTTCTTCCGTGCCTTGCAATTGCAAGAGATTGACTATCGCTTTGCCTTTGGAAGTTCTGGAGCCTTCGGGGATTTCATACACTCTCGTCCAATAAAGCCTGCCGCGAGTGGTGAAGAAAAGCATATATGCGTGAGAACTTGTGATAGCCATATTCTCTACAAAATCCTCTTCTTTCGTCGTCATTCCCGTTATGCCTTTGCCGCCGCGCCCTTGCGCTTTGTAAGTGTCTATCGGAATGCGCTTGATATAGCCGGTATGAGACATAGTCACAGCAACTTCTTCTTCTTGTATTAAATCTTCTATATTGAAGTCTGCTTCTGCGGCTTGGATTTTTGTCCGTCTTGCGTCGCCGTAATTTTTCTTTAAATCTTCAAGTTCGTCTCTGATGATTTTTAAAACTTTTCTGGGACTTGCCAAAATTGAACGCAAATTCTCTATAAGTTTTATTATTTCAAGATATTCGTCTTCTATCGCTTTTCTTTCCAACCCTGTTAATTGATGAAGCCTCATATCCAAAATCGCCTGCGCTTGAATTTTTGTGAGTTTGAACTTTGTTATCAAAGCGTCCCTTGCAATATCAACATTCTCGGAACTTCTGATAATCTTTACTATGGCGTCCATATTATCTATGGCGATTTTTAATCCTTCCAAAATATGAGCGCGGGCTTCCGCTTTTTGAAGTTCAAATTTCGTCCTGCGCACTATCACCACTTTTCTATGCTCTATATGATGGACGAGCATTTCTTTTATATTCATCACTTTCGGACGGTTGTTTGCCAAAGCAAGCATAATGACGCCGAAAGAAGACTGCATTTGCGTATGCTTATAAAGTTGATTTAACACAACTTGAGCATTGCCGTCCCTTTTGATTTCTATAACGATTCTTATCCCGTCGCGGTCTGACTCGTCGCGCAAATCGCTTATGCCGTCTATTTTTTTATCTTTTACCAATTCTGCAATTGTGGTAATAAGCACGGACTTATTGACTTGATACGGAATTTCATTGACTATAATAGTTTCTCTTCCGTTTTTGGCGGTTTCTATTTCGGCGACTGCTCTCATTTTGATTGAGCCTCTGCCCGTCGCCATATAATCTCTTATTCCGCCTTTGCCCAAAATTATGCCCGCCGTCGGAAAATCGGGACCTTTTATATATTTGGCAATATCGGCTATAGTGATTTCCGGATTATCTATCAAAGCCATCAAAGCGTCGCAAACTTCGCCTAAATTATGCGTCGGGATATTTGTAGCCATCCCCACCGCTATGCCCGACGAGCCATTGATTAAAAGGCTGGGCAATTTTGAGGGGAGAACTGAAGGCTCTTTTAAAGAGCCGTCGTAATTGGGAACAAAGTCAACGGTATTTTTTTCCAAATCGGCAAGCATTTCTTCCGTGATATCGTCCATACGGGCTTCTGTATAACGCATAGCCGCCGCGCTGTCTCCGTCGATAGAGCCGAAATTTCCCTGCCCGTCAACCATAGGATAACGCAAAGACCAAGGCTGAGCCATTCTGACCATAGCCTCGTAAATGGAACTGTCGCCGTGAGGATGATACTGCCCCATAACATTACCGACGATTCTTGCAGACTTTCTATACGCCGCATTATGTTTTAAACCCATATCTTTCATAACATAAAGTATGCGTCTGTGAATTGGTTTTAATCCATCGCGCACATCGGGCAAAGCGCGCCCGACGATTACGCTCATAGCGTAATCAATATAAGAAGTTTTCATCTCCTCTTCAATATTTCTTGGCGATACATTTGCGGCGATAATATCCGCCGCGTGCTCTTGATTTCTTGCTTCCTTGTCTTTAGCCATTGCTCTCTCCTATATTTTGGATTTGTTTATTTTTCTGTATCTATTCTTGAAATGTTTTTCTAATTTCATTCCATTTTTCTAAATGAAAATTTTTAATCTCGGTAGAATTTTTAGAATCCTTTACTAAATTCTCCGTATAACTTTTTAAGAAATCATTATAGTTATCTATAAAGCGCAAATAATATTTTAGGGTTGTTATAATTCCATTCGCTATAATATCTATGTTTTGAGTTTTCTTAAAATTTAAAATACTTTTTATAACTTCTGTTTCTTCTTTCTTACTTTTGAAACTATCTTTAAAAGTTGTAAGAATATAATATCTATCTATATTTGTATTTTTTGTTTTCTTGGCAATATCAAAAATTGAGTATTTATCAATGGGAATATTATGCTTGATTTCTATAATTTCAAAAGGTTGGTTGTTTTTTGTATATACTTCTATATCCCCAAAGCCGTGTTTATCAGACGATGTATGCGCTTGCAAAGGAATTAGTTTTTTCCCTTTATATCTTTCAAAAAGGTTAAGCAGTATTTCGTATATTGAATATATTGCAATTACCGGCAGCCTTGAACTTTTTGGAATTGCAAAATGTTCTGAAAGCATAGCAAGTATTAAATTTATATTTAAGATTTTTTGATTGTCTAAATTTTGTGATTCTGTATTTTCAAATAATGCTTTGTCTAATTTTGATAATTCTATCAAGCGATAAATTAAATAATGTAAATATAATTGGGGATTGATTTTGTTTGTTTCTATCTGCTCAAAAACATTTAAAAAACTGCTTTTGAGTTCCTTGTCCCTGATTTTCAAACTATCCCCATCTTGTTTTGTCCACTTTATTTGTTCTCTTGTTGCAAGCGTCAGAAAGGCGCTTTCTTTATT
>JAISKX010000004.1 GCA_031260765.1 Endomicrobium sp.
CGCCCAAAATGGCTTCTGGAACTTCTTTTGCCGCCCATTTTGAGAGTTCGCTAAAAACCTCATTTGCGAAATCGCCGCGATTTGTGAACTCTATCACTTGCGCCCCGCCTTTTGCGCAGGCTTTTACCACGCCTTTTACCGTTTCAATGTCCTTATCGTAAAATACCGGAATTACGCCTACTTCTTTCATCTTTGATAATACTTGCAATCTTGGAAATCTTGCCATTTGTTTCCTCCTTTTTTATTTATCTTTGCACTCTTGCGCCTGCGCCTTTCATTATGCTTTCTACTTCTTTTAGAGACGCCATTGTTGTGTCTCCGGGCGTTGTCATCGCCAATGCGCCGTGAGCGGCGCCGTAATTTACGGCTTGTTCTGGGGATTTTCCTGCTAAAAAGCCATAGATTAAGCCTGAAGCAAAACTGTCTCCGCCGCCTACTCTGTCATAAATCTCAAGATTTGGACGATTGATTGCCTCATAAAACTCATCTTTATAATATAGTATAGCGCCCCAATCATTTATAGTAGCGGTTTTTGCCTGTCTTAGAGTTGTCGCCAAGGCTTTAAAATTAGGATAGGCTTTTACTACATTTTTTAGCATTTGCTTATAACTTTCAATCTTTATATTGCCGAAATTTTCGTCAACTCCGGGTATTTCAAAACCCAAAGCGGCATGAAAATCCTCTTCATTGCCTATCATCACATCTACAAATTTGGCAATTTCCTTATTTACTTCTTGAGCGCGGGCTTGTCCGCCGATGTCTTTCCATAGAGAAGGGCGGTAATTTAAGTCATAACTTGTGATGACGCCGTTCTTTTTGGCGATTTGCAAAGCCTCTATCACAACATCTGGGGTGGTGTCGCTTAAAGCGGCAAAAATTCCGCCCGTGTGAAGCCAGCGGACTCCGTCTTTGCCGAAAATCTGATTCCAATCAATATCGCCTTTTTTCAAAAGAGAAGCCGCAGTATGTCCGCGGTCTGATACGCCCAAAGCTCCGCGAACGCCGAAACCTTTTTCTGTAAAATTAAGCCCCACGCGGCACTTTTTGCCTACGCCGTCAAATGGAAACCATTTCACATAATCTTGATTTACTCCGCCTTGATATATCAAGTCTTGGAGCAAATACCCTACATCATTTTCCACAATACCTGTGACCACGGCGGTATTGAGTTTGAAACATCTTTTGAGACCGCGCGCAACATTATACTCCCCGCCGCCTTCCCAAACTGTGAATTGGCGGGTTGTTTTGATGCGGGTATCGCCCGGGTCTAAACGAAGCATAATTTCTCCCAAAGATACCTGATCCCACTTACAATCAGACTGCTTTTTAAGAACAATTTCTTCCATACAAACCTCCTTTTATATTTTGCTTCCGGCATTTAATTGTTGGGGCGGCGCGATATTAGCAAAAAAGTTGTGAAACATCAAAAAAACAATTAGAAAAGAGGAGAGAGAAAAGAGAAAATACTACAAAGGCAAAAAGCGGGTATTTCCATTCAACTCTTTTTTTATCTGCCGCCAAGTTGGAAAATGCAAGTCCAATAGGGATTTAAAATGAGCATTGTGGCGTCTTTCTAATAGATGGGTTAATTCGTGGACTATCACATATTCTATGCAATGGAGCGGCTTTTTGATGAGTTCCAAATTAAAAAGTATGCGCCCATGCTGGACATTGCAGCTTCCCCATAAAGTTTTCATCCGTTTTATTTTCCAATAGTTTGTTTTGACATTTAATAAGGTTTCCCATTTTGCAATAAGAGGGGATAAAACGATTTCTAATTCCCGCCTATACCATTTGTGCAAAATATTCTCTCTCTGCTGTGCGCCCAATCCATCTCTTATATAAAGATTGATAAAATTTGAATTGTCCGCCTCTATCGCAGGGGCGCCTTTGCGGATAATCACTCTCATAGTATGAGGAATGCCTTTAAAATAATGTTTCTCGCCGGAGATATATTCCAATTTAACAGATTTTGGCTGATTGCAAATAATGTCTATTTTTTTCTTTATCCAATCCATTTTGCTGACAATAAAAGCGCTGACAGCCTCTTCGCTCACCCAAAAAGGCGCAGAAATCCTCACCCGCCCCTCAGGCGCAGATATGGAAAGCCGCATATTTTTGACTTTCTTCCACTGCACTTCAATCTGAATATTGTCTATAGTGAGGGTTTTCATAATGGCTATTCCTTTTTAACGACCATTTTCTTGATATCAGGAAAATGGTATGCAATTTTTATTACGAGCTTTGCTAAATCATAAAAGCATAATCTCTTTTTTTATTCTTTTGGCATAGTCAAAAGTCTCTTTTAATATGCCATTTGTGGATATATGAGAAAACACTATTTTGTTTGATAAATCAACAATTTTTTGATTGCGCTCTATGCAGGTTTGCAGGTTTTGGCTTTTTATGGTTTCTGGGAAATAAAACAATAGTAGAAAACGGTTTGAATTTATAAGAAGTTTTAGTTTTTTTGGCAAAGTCTTATATTTGCCTCTGGCGGGGACAATTATTATATTTTGTTTTGGATTTTTGACTAACAAATCCAATATATCTTGCTCTATGGGGCTGTGAAAACCTGATATTATGCACTCATTTTGTCTTTCTTGTTCAATCGCCCAATCATAAGTTTTTAAGAGCAAGTCTGGCGGACAATTGCGGGAACAAAAAAAGGCGGTTTTAGGTAGTTTTAAAATATCTTGATTGCCGAGTGTTGAATGGATTTTGTTCATGATGGCTTTATATTTATTCAATTGCTTTTTCTGGAATTCGCATTAGTCCCTGTCTTTGCAAATATAAGGAATATCTTTGTTGAATGTGATTTATATAAGGCGGCAAAATACGACCGATTCGATGATTCCTTTGCTTTTTCCATTGAAAGATCTTTATATCTCTAAATAAAAACTCAATAATTTTTCCATTGTCAATAAATTCAACTACTGAATGATTTGATTTTTCTAAAATTTTACCCTCATGCCAAAGAAAATCTTTGCCTATTTTACTCTTTTCCAATACCCTGCCTTTTAAGCAATATAAATCAATATCGTCTTTTTTCTTTCTCAATAAATCACATTGAGGTCTTATGTTAAGCCAATAATAGTCTTTTCCGTCTTGCTCATTTTTTGCTTTAAATAAATCTCCAGTTCCAATATCATCTTCTTTTAGATATTTTTTTGATAGATATCGTCCTCCCTCGAGTATTTTCCGTAAATCATCAGGATTAGATGTTTTGTTCTTTTTTGCAAGTATTTCTTTTTTAAACTCAAAAGGTGCCATTCGTGTAAATATGTTTTTTGCTAACAAGTCTCCAAGTTCCAATGAATAATCATCGTTTTCTTGTTTATTATCTTTTTCAAAACAATTCCACATAATATGCGTCCAATTTGGATTTATTTCTTGAAACTCGTTAAAAAAAGAATTTATTGTTTTTCGATATTCATATTCCCATTTTTTTAAAACATACATGGATGGATTTTGAGAGAGCCATTGACTAATTACCGCAAATAGTTTTCTTGGTTTTATTATTGAAGACTTACGATGAACAGATATTCTATTGGATTTTCCAGCAATATATAATTTTTCTGCAATAAGTCTTTGCTTTATTTCATTAGAATGTTCATTTGAAAAAATAAATATTGGGCAAAAACAAATTTTACTCAATTTATTAATAAAATTTATATTGTTATCTTCGTAATATTCTTTTAAACTTTCAGGCTCTTTTACTTCAGGAAGACTGTCAGTAGCAGAATTCTTGGGTAAAAGTTTCCAATCAAGTATAAGGAAAGAGATATTTTTAAAATGTCTTATCTCATCATCGTTAGGTAGTTCTCGATAACACACGACTGGAATTTTTGCCTTGTTGATTTGCTCAACGATTCCAAAAATATTTGCTTTCTTTTCTGGGTCTCCCAACTCATCATCTATCACAATAGCCACACCATTAAATAATTCTGCCAATTCATCGAAATTCATTCTTGCCCTCCTGAAATAAAATTAACCACAAAATTAGCGCCCGATAATTTTTTTTCTGATGATATTTCTGCAAGATTGATTGAATAATCTTGCCGCTCTAAAAGTCGGCGGGCAATATACAAACCTAATCCTCTTCCTTCTTGACCTTTTCCAGAATAAAATGCTTCAAAAATATATGGAGCATCGTCTTTATTTATACCTGGACCATTATCTGAAAAAATCATGTTTCCTCTGTCCCCATCTAATAAAATTTCAATTCTTTTATTTGATGTGTTCACTTGCTTTAGCCAAAAAATTGAATTATCCATAAGATTAATAATAAGTTGTAATAAAACTGCATCTGTAGTCTTTGCAATCAATGGAGACCCCATGTGTCTAATATCAATGCTAATATTTTCTTTTTTTAGAATTCGCTGATAAATTTGCTTAACTTTAAGCACGATTTCTTTAATTCTAATTGCTTTTCTTTTTTGTTTTGATGATTTAAATAATAGTTGAATGTCTTTAAGTTGTGCTTGAACAAAACCTAATCCTCCGCGAGCAGATTGCAATTCTTTTAACAATACATCCTTATCAATATCAGTAGCAGATAGCAAATCATTGATTAAACTATCTAAATTTGAAATTACTTTCTCAAGCATTGCCATAATATCGTGGGATGCAGTCTCAACTGATAACCCAACTCCGGCTAACTCCTCCGTTGTTTCAGCGCGTTTAACCAAATACCCTTTTTCAACAGCATAATCCTTTTCTATTTCATTAACTATACTTTGAAGTTTTTTATAATCTTTTACTGCAACTCTCAATTTTTTAAATCCAGCATCAACAATTTTTTTTCTTAAAATATCTTGTTCTTTTTTATTTTGAGTTTTACTTTTAATTGATTGTCTATATTGTTCAAAATGATGTCTTCTGATATACGATAGAAAAGTTTGAATAAGCGTAATGAAATCTTTTGTTGCGTTTCCTTTCTCAATAAGCCCCTCTCTATTTGTTTTATCTTTAAGTTCCGGGTTTCCTTTTTGCGTAATACTAATTTCCCCAACAAGTTGCTTGTTGCTAAAAAATCCACCTGTTGAAATTGTCCCCCTTTTAACATCAATCTGCAACCAATCATCATCAGGTTCGCCATAAGGATAAACCCTTACATTATCGCGATAAAGATATACTCTATGGTCTTCAAGAATATCTTTGTCTTCAGGATTGAGTTTAAACTTTAATTCAGCATCCGAGTTAAGGTCAAAAATGTAAAATCTAAATTTAAAAGAAC
>JAISKX010000026.1 GCA_031260765.1 Endomicrobium sp.
ATGCTCCTTTGATTTAGATTTTACTTTTAGTTTTATTTATACAATTCGGCTATGTATCTTGCCTATAAAAATATGGTCAAAACGCAATTTGATTTTTTTCATTTATTATCCATATAATAGTTTTTTATTTGCTCATCCATTAAGGCATTATAATTTCTATTATCTAAATATATTTTTGTCCAATCAGCGCTCATTTTAACCGCTTGTTTTATGTCCGCTTGCGGTTTCCACCCTAATGTTTCTTTAATTTTTGTATTGTCCAATTTCAAAAAACCCGCTTCATGAGGTTCATTATTGTTTTGGACTTCCCATTTTGCATTTTCAAAATGGCTGTAAAACATATCTACAAGTTCGCAAGTTTTAATGCAGTCGGCTATTTCTGGTCCGACATTATAATTTCCTTCAAGAAATTTGTTTTCGTATTGTTTTTTGATTATTAAAAGATACGCAAAGAGGGCTTCTAAAACAAATTGATATGGTCTTATGGAATTTGGATATCTGAGAATTAAAGATTTTTTTGCTTGCAAGGCTCTTATGGCGTCTGGTATTATTCTGTCCGGCGCAAAGTCGCCGCCGCCTATTACATTGCCGGAGCGGACTGTGGAAACTGCGATTGGACTATTATCAAAAAAAGATTTTTTATAACTTGCCGCGGCAAGTTCGGCGCAAGATTTAGAATTGGAATAAGGGTCGCCGCCGTTTAATTCGTCTGTCTCTTTATATCCGCGCTGTTCGTTTTCTAAATTCTTATAGACTTTATCTGTCGTCACAATCAAAACCGATTTTAAAGATGCGCAAGTCCTTGCCGCCTCTAAAACATTTATCGTTCCCATGACATTTGTCTCATAAGTATAGACTGGATTTTTATAAGATTCTCTAACTAAAGGTTGGGCGGCTAAATGAATTAAAATCTCGGGCTTTGCCGCTTTAACGGCATGCTTTAAATTTTCTAAATCGCGAATATCTGCAAAAATGCTATTGACTGATTTTGAAATGTTTGCAAGTTCAAAAAGATTGGGATTAGTTTGAGGCGCAAGAGCATAACCTGTAATATCGGCTTCCATAAGATTTAATATGCGGCACAACCATGCGCCTTTAAAACCTGTATGTCCCGTGATAAAAACTTTTTTATCTTTATAAAAATCCATTATTTAATCCTCTTTATTTAACTTTCCAAGGAGCATTGCCGCTCACCCATATTTGTTCAAGAAAAATCTTGTCCCTTTGCATATCCATACATTGCCAGAAGCCATTATGTTTATATGCGGCAAGCTGCCTATCGCGCGCTAAATTTTCAAGCGGCTCTCTTTCAAAATAAGTTAAGTCGCCTTCAATATAATCAAAAATTTTAGGTTCGCATACCATAAAACCGCCGTTAATCCAACCGCCATCATCCTGCCCTTTTTCAGTAAAACTTAAAATGTCCGAATTCTCGTCTATATTTAAAATTCCAAACCGTCCCGGCTGCAATACAGCCGTAAGAGTAATAAATTTTTTATGTTTATTATGAAATTCCAATAATTTATTTATATCCAAATCCGACAGCCCGTCGCCGTAAGTAAGCATAAATTGTTCATTGCCGACATATTTCTGAATTCTTTTTATACGACCGCCCGTCATAGTATTTAATCCTGTATCCACAAGAGTCACTTTCCAAGGTTGAGCTATATTTGAATGAACGGTAATTTCATTTTGCGCGCTAAAATCAAAAGTTATATCGCTATTGTGCAAATAGTAATTTGAAAAATATTCCTTTATCATATAGCCCTTATAGCCGCAAGCAATAATAAAATCATTGAATCCAAAATGAGAATACCAATTCATTATATGCAATAAGATAGGCATATCGCCTATCTCTATCATAGGTTTCGGTTTTAAAACGCTTTCTTCGCTAATTCTTGAACCCATACCGCCTGCAAGTATTACAACTTTCATTTTTGACAACCCCCTATTTAGATTTTGCTTTTAATTTGAGTTTATACAATTTCACTATGCTAAATATATAAGTAAATGCAAATTTAACCAAACTTCTTTTGGATTCGCCTAAAATTCTGCTTTTGAAATGAACTGGAATTTCATTTATACGCGCGTCTTTGTATTTGTTTTTAAACAGAATGATAATCTCTTCAACTATTTCAAAATTTTTTGACAATAAGACAAGAGACTTTAACTTATCCGCTTTGTAAATCCTAAAACTCGTAGAAACATCTCTAACTTTAAGATTAAAAAACAAATGATAACACACATTAACTGTATAAGACATAAAACGCAAAATGAAATTATTGTCCGTCTTGCCGTTTTTTGTATATCTTGAGCCTATCACTATATCAAAATTTTCATTTTTTATGCTTTCATACATTGATTTAATATCTTCCGGTTTATGGGAGCCGTCGGCGTCCATTGTAACTATATATTCATTTTGAGCGTATTTAATTCCCGTCCGCATAGCGTCGCCGAAATTATTTCCACCCTCTCTGGCAATATACTTTACCCCTCCCCTCTCAAATTTAGCGCATATACTTTTAGTATCATCCATCTCAGTCATAGGAGCAATAACAAGAATCTCAAAAGGAGTATTGAGCGCTTTAAGAGTTGTTTGCAATCTCGGCAATAACAATTTTAAATTTTCGCTTTCTAAATATGCTGGAATTACAATGGATATACTCATAAAGCCTCTGTTTTTTTGCAAATTACTTGGGAATAAAACGAATGCAAGGTTTCTGCAAAAAGCGCAAAAAACAGCATCCAAAAAGCGCCTTTTACAATCCACCACGATGTGCTTGCGCCGTAATAAGAAGGAAATTGATATGGATTCAATAATAGAATGAAAGCAAGCAGATACCAAATATTTTTAATAGTTTCAAAACGATTATCTTTACTAAAATTAATTGTTTTATGATTTTCATTTAAAAACATAGCGATTATCAGAAAAAAATACATGTTCATATGCAAATTAGCTGAGAACATAAGAATAGACAAACAAAGCAAAAGGGCTGTTTGCTTCCACTGAACTTTTTGAAAATATCCAGCAATTATACCGATTGCCGCTAAGGGATATACTAAAAAAGTTTTTATTTTTACATACACATTAGTATCTCTATTTATAATGCTCTCTGGAAACATAAACGGATATGACGGCCATGTATTATGAGAAGAACTCTCTGAAATGAATTTAGATATATTCTCAATAACGCTATGCTCTTGTGTAAAATAAAAAAACGGTAAAAAAGCAAGTATCAAGAAATATATTATTGTTTTCAGCGCATCTTTATATCTTTTCTCATACAACAATAATATGCCAAAAAATCCAGGGGAGATTTTTAAAGCGCCTGCAATTGCAAGAGATATAAAAGCCAATTCCCGCATGGTTTTATTTTCATTTTTATAATTCATTAAAAAAAACGCGCTGAAAACTGCAGACAATATTACGAGATTCCCAGCCATATATCCTTGGACAAAAGGCAATGAAATCATTTATTTTGGATGATTATATGATGAGAACACAAATATTTAAACATTTCTTCCATTGCAAAATTGCCTTATTAAATTTTTTCAGATTTCGTCATAGGTATGACCTCTATA
>JAISKX010000005.1 GCA_031260765.1 Endomicrobium sp.
CGCGACGGGATGGTCGCTTTGCCTTTTGGCGTCTTTTGACACAATTTGCCTGCTGATGTAGCTCCGCTACACGGCGCAGTCAAATTCTGCCAAAATACGCTCAAAATGCTTCGCGGAAGCAAAAACCTGACATTGTTTGCCTTTTCACAATATTTTCAATCCGCTAAACAGCGCGGCAATAACATTTAATAATTCAAGTGTGAGTTTCATAAGGCTGGATTTTTGTTTCAATCCGCTAAACGGCGCGGCGGGTTAACTGTAATTAAAAATTAAAGTTCTATTCAATAATTTGAAATCCTGCTCCAGTAAATTTAACTTTTATTTGAACGCCTGCATTTAAATCTTTCCCCGTGTAATTCATAAGAGGTTTTTCACCATAGTTTTGAACTTTTATAAAATAACCGCCATTTTTTGTTCTTTTTTCAGAAACAATCCCGCTATATTCTTTGTTGGCTTGTAATTTTTTTTGATTGATATTCTTAACGCTATTTTGATTCTGAACGCTCTTTGAAACAGATGAGTTAAAAGATTGAGTTGATTGTTTTGGCTGCATAGAAGCGATTAAATTTCTGATTGCTTGTATATCAGTGTCGTCATTTTCATTTACAACTTCTATCAAACACCAGCCGAAAGTTGTGTTGTCTGAATTGGATTTTTGTTTTGTAGGAGTAGAGTATAGAAGCCTTGTCGTATGCTCTCTATTTTTAAATCCTGTTTGAGTTTTTATTGCTATGCTCCTATATCCTTCTATGGTATGGCTCTCTGCGCCGATATAACCGCCAAGACGGCAAAGATAGGTTTTGTTTTTAAAAGCGTTCTTTACTTTTTCTATCCCCAATTTTGACGGCGACTTAATGCCGATTTCAGAGTCTTCAATAATACTTATTGAATATGCTTCAAGAGCGTTTAATATCTGCTCTACATTTTCATTTAAAGAAATTGAGCCGTTAAAAATACTGTTTGCATTTATGCTTTCAAGCATAGTCACAGCCATGTGTTTAAAGCCGCCTTTCTTTTTATCCATTTTTTTTGAAACTCTATCTACTAAGCCAATTGTCGTTTTTACTTCATCGCGGCTTATAAAATCTGACGCTTTAAAAGTTGTATCAACAGCGTCTTTAAACTGCCCGTTTTTCTTAGATAGGTCTGCAATAAGAGCGGTTCTTATCGCCCCTTTTAAAGATGAGCCGGAAATATATGCTCTATTACTATTAGGATTTACAATTGTTTTCTTTATTTGAAATTTACCCATCTCATTTTGATTTTGATTGTTTAAAATTCTCTTATAATTACTAACTATTTCAGGGCTAACGCTGATTTTTCTAATGCTTTGCGGCTTTGCGGCATTTACTGTTTTCATTATCTCTTGCAAAGAAAATATATCCGCTTTTTGACAAAGCGTAAGTATTTTATTTTTTTGTTCTTGACTTAATTTTTCAAATAAGGTTGAAGCGTCAAATTCATTTAATTCATTCCTGCTTTCGTCAATCCAAAATGCAGTTGGGTCAAATTCTGTTCCATCTCCTATATGCAGCGGCGAAAGCGTCCATATCCTTAATTTTTGAATATTTCCGATATTATTTATCTTCAATTTCAGCCTCCAATTGAATAGGCAAACACAAACTATATCCTTGAACGACGGTTTCCGGCATAATTTTAGAAGTCCCTTTTATTGCGCTCCCTATAATAGGATAAGTTTTATTATAGTCAGTTTTTAAATTTACCAAACTTGCATTATCAGCCATGATAACGGGTTTTTTAAAAGGATTTTGCGATTTTGCAAACGTATCGCCATGCTTTCCATATCTTGTAAAAGGTTGAAAAAACATATTATTAAAATTTTCTTTTTCAGTTTCTGATAAAACAAATGGAGATAAGGCATAAAGATAATTGCCTTCTAAATTATTATTCCACAATACGCTTTCTTTGCAATCCAAAACTTCAAACTGTCCATAACCTATGCTTGCCCTCTTGCCAAAACCAGCCTTACCAAGATTTTCAAAAATCAATTTCAAATTTTCTTTTGACAAACGATTTTCATCTATTGCCGCAAAAATAACGATATTTGCTTTATCTGTATAAAAAAACACTTCTGTTGAATAAGGCGCAAATTCATCTTGACTTGTTGTATTTCTGTTAATAGCCGCATGCACAGCATCTGCAAAAACAATAAATGATTCGGTATTTTGTAGGGGCAAATAATCATTTGCCCGCCTTTCATCATTATCCAGCCCTTCAATGTAATTAAGTTCATCTGCAATCAGACTACCGCCTAAATAAGAAAAATACTTCTTATTATCATTTTTCTTTCTGTCATTCACATCAGATTCTCCAAAAAGCATAAAGTTTGGAGCAAGCGGCTTATCAAAATAATAGTTTTTATCCTTTTTATAAAACCCAGACGAAATAATCATAAAAGGATTATTATCATAATCTTTCAAAAAAACTGATAAATCTAAACCCATATTTTGTATTTGCCAGCATAAAGCGCCAAATAGAGCGTCTCCTTTTAAAGGAGCGGCAAATGCGGATTTCGCTTTTATTTCTATTTCATAAATTTTCACAAAAATCTCCTTTAAGGTTAGATTTTTACTTCATTTAAAGATAAATTCTCGCCGCCTATTTTTAAATCCTTAAACTCAACTCTGCCGTATCCTCTGCTGCCGCTGCCGCCCAAAGCGTCAAGTTCCAACAATTTTAAACCCTTTAAAATAATATCTTTTGAATTTTCCCAATTGTCCCCTTCAAAATCCTTAATAGAAACAGAAAAATCAAATTCTACTCCTTGCGGAACTCTTTCAATAAAACGAGGTCCTCCGCCTGAAGCCTTTGATGTCTTTCTATCAATTGAGACTTCAGCCTTAACCTCGCTTAAAACAAAATCTTTTTCCTTTGTTTCTTTGCTGACAAAACAATCTGAAAAAGATAGACGGGTTGAGCCTATATTATTAGCGTCCTTTTCTTTATCTGCGCTGTCTCCAAAAAGTTGCAATAATAAAACAGCATTCCTTTTGTCTTCATTAGGCACATCTTTTAAAAAATTACTTTTAAATACTCCGCCCTCCGTCCAATTGATAAGCCCGAGATACAATTCTAAAAGAGAGCGGATTTTTCCTTTTAGAGATGAGCCGGGTATATAAGGCAATTGAGTTTGCGGATGTTTTACAACTTGCGAATCAATGCCGCCTATGTGCATTTCTACATCGCCTGCCCCTATGTGCAAGCCTGTTTTTAAACAAATTGTTCCCGTTAATTGTTTGATAGTTTTTAATTTCATGTTTTTCTCCATTTAGTTTTTAGGTTTATACTGTTTATAAAATGCAATAAAGGCTTCAAAGAAATCTGCAAAGGCTATAAAATCGTCATAATCAGCAATTGCATTTATTCTTTCTGTCCAAAAATTTTG
Source organism: Endomicrobium sp. (assembly GCA_031260765.1). GTDB lineage: Bacteria > Elusimicrobiota > Endomicrobiia > Endomicrobiales > Endomicrobiaceae > Parendomicrobium. The sequence continues at coordinate 3,407 of JAISKX010000005.1, forward strand.
ACAAATTTGGGTTATATTCCCGCGCCCTTTTGCATAAGCAAGCCTTGCATTTAGCATTTTGATATACGGCAATTTCTTATCAAACAAATCCTTATCATGCTTGTTTGGCAATTGTGTTTTAAACTTAATCACTTCATCATAAAAGCCGCGAAGTTGAGTGTATTTAGGAGCAAATTTACCAGCGCGGCGTTCCGCCTCATTGTATTCCGCAATTTTCTTTGCTTGTTCATCCGCCGTTTTTGAAAACAAATCAGATTTTAACTGCAGCTTACTTTTATCCTTCCAAAATAATACATCTGCAATTTACCGCCTCATTGTTCTATTTTTGTAGATATTTTTCCATAGTGAAATTTTAAGAGCCTTTCTTTTATTCAAATCTTCAATTTGTTTGACAAAATCATTGATTAAATTTTGTTTGTCTGTTTGCCCTTTTACATTTTCATTCATTGCAATAAAGTAAGTAAGCAAAGCGCGCCATTTAAAATTCTGCATTTCTTTAATATCCGCTATTCTTGCGCCTATGCTTATCTCGTCAGCCCTATTTGCCATATCAATAAGAGAAAGCAATTTTTGTAATCCTGCGCTGTTGATTTTGTCATCCTTTAATAGTTCGGCAATTTTATCTTTTTCTTCTCTAATATATTCAGCCCACTTAATAGTTTCATCAAAAAGCGTTAAAGAATTTTTACCTTCATTGTCTTTTGAATGTTCTAATGCGTCTTCTGATAATCTATAAAATTTCTTTATAGGCTCGCCCGGCTTTAAAAGGGCAATTCCTGTTGAAATAGTAATTTTTTCATTATAACAAGAATATTTAGCAAAAGCGTCTTTAAGTTTTATTGCTAAATCAATAATAACATCCCATTTGCCTATAAGGAATAAATCGTCTCCTCCTGCAAATACAGTATAGACATCATTGAATTTGCCGTCATTCTTTAACAAGGACGGCAGATAAATTGTCCAAAAACTGTTCACTTGTCTGCTAAAAGTCGCTTGTTTAGATAAGGAATTTCCATTTTTGTTTATTTCCGATAAGAAAAGACTCCCAAGATTATCAATGTCGCATTTTAATGCGGCAAGGGCATTTATGCCCTTTTCTTTGTCATTGCTATCGGCTATTGCTTGAAAATCTTTTACTCCGCCTTTTTCATTTTTAGGAATATATGCGGCAAATTGTTTTAAAGTTGTTGTTGAATTTTGAAAATCATCTGATAAATCCCAATATTTAATCAGACTGCTTGCCGGTTTCTCGTCTGCATTATAAAAATTATCATCGCTTTCAAAAATAAGCCCGTATTTATCATAAATTATTTTCTTTAAGGATTGTTTATCTGACTTATCTACAACTATCATCTTTGTTTGTTTCGTCAGATTATCGCCGATTTTTCTCAAGTCTTGGCAAATAGGGCAAATCTGCTCTTCTTTATTTTCTTTTGCCGATATTAGTCTCTTTCCGCAAAAAGCGCAAGGTTCTTGATTGTCTTGAAAACATTCTTTTAGCGCCCCTAAACAAGAAATATCAATTTTTTGATGTTTTTTAATTTCAAGTTGTTTTGCGATTGTTTTGCCTAAACCATCTAAATCTAATAAATCATTGCCGCTTGCCTGCGTCTGAGCAAAGCCGACAGACGCTTCGCCGTAAAATTCTCTTATAAGCCAATTGTTGATTAGTTTTTCGCTTTCTTTGATTTTCTGTTGAGCGATTTTTGTATTTGGCAAAATAGCGGTGATTGCGCCTGCGGCATTCATAATTATTGAAGTATGCGGCAAGCCTAAATTCTTGCACAATAAATCAGCGGCAAGTTCCATAAGCAAAGAAATGTAGAAAGAACGCCCTCTTAAAATTTTTGCCGAATTTTTATTAGTCTGTCCGCCTTGCGAGAACATAAAGTTTTGTATGCCGTAAAATTTTGATTTTAGATATATGAATTTTTTGTCGTCATAATTTTCCACTTGATTCTCATTGAGCGTTTCATTTTCTTTATGATAAACATATATTGCGCTTGCCAATGCCGCAGTCGTCCTTGCATGGTCGTATAAAGAAATATCAGGGCTATTTAATCCGACAGTAGCGGATGGAATATAAGAAGCATAGGTTTGAAAGAGACTGTCAAAATGTTCAAACCAAAGTTCTTTGTTTTCTTTATGAGCAAGTTTTAAAACGCGCCCGCTGAAATTTTCAAACAACTCTTTATAATCGCCGGCTTCATTATCTTTTTCTATTGGGAATATATTTTCTGAATTTATGGGATTTAGTTTATATATGTATTTATATTGTTCGTAATTTTTGGGCGCAATGCCTCCTATTTCTTCAAATATACTCGCAAGTCTTGTATATTTATATTCTTTATAGTTAATGCCCGCTTGATTATCGTCATAGGTCTTTTTATCCATCCCGCTTGAAATTCTATCTGCGCAGGCAATAATCCATTCTAATGCATTAGTCGGTTTATGATGAGAAGCAACTAAATCTATAAATGGAGTGCCTTCAATTTTCAGTCCATTGAAAATTTCAGGCAATTTTTCTTCAAGATATCTAATAAAACAAGCGCTATACTTGACATGAATATGAGTAAGATTGCCATTGTATTGCGGCTGATAATTTTTAGTATCATCATATTTTGTTTTCCACATTTGCGTATCGGCTCTTTGCGCAAATTTACCTATATCGTGTAGAAACCCAGCCAAAGCAATGACTAAAACATCTTTATCTTTCATTTTACGCCTCCTAATACTCATTTAAAACAAAATACGATATTTGCCAAGCCCGAATGTGCAATTCTTTCCTATATGAATAAAACTTCCTAATAGCAAATACGGCATAAAAACATCTAACCCGCCTTTTAAAACAATGTTTCCAAGCAATCCGCCCAATTCCATTTTTGTTTTTTGCCGCGCAGAATACCGAGTCCAATCAAACCAGCCTAAATGAGACTCCATCTCTATATCATTAGCCTTGTTTATCAATTCTAAATGATTTACTTGTTCAATGCCGCCGCAATGATATTTAGAAATTGCGCTTATTCGTCTTGTAAGAACTTTAATTATGTCCATAAAATTTGGTTTTTTTATAAGTTTTCCGCTTACTTCTAAACGAAAGGGAGTGATAAATTCAATTTCTATTTTATTTATGCTTTCTTTTGCTTTTGCATCGTCTATTAAATCCTTTGCGCAAATAATATCTGCTTTTTTGAGAATTTCTTTGCCGTCAAAAACAACATTGCCTATATTGTCTATCGCTTTTTCAAGAGCAAATTTATATTTTTTATTTGTGAAACCTATTTTTCCCAATTCAATAAAACTAAAAATAAAATGAGGGGCAAATTCCATTGCTTTTCCAAACAACAACAGATTGAACTTAAAAACCGCATCTTTTTTATAATTTCTTTTGTCGGCAAACTCCGTTTCAAAAACATAAGGTCTTGGTATATCATTAGCATCCGTTGTTTCAAAAACATATTTATAAGCGCAGGTTT
>JAISKX010000061.1 GCA_031260765.1 Endomicrobium sp.
GATATTTGTTATCTTATTATTGGGACAAATCAACATCATTCCTTTTTCGCTTCTTGTTATTAAAACTGATTGAGATTTCAATAAGTTTAAGATTTTTTTGCCCAAAACAGCCATATCGGTATCTGTCTTGATATTGAGCGCTCCCATACCCTCTATAGCCTCTTTTGTATTGGGAGTGATTGCTGTGACGCCTTTATATTTTTTGAAATTTTCAACTTTGGGGTCAACAGTTATTGGGATTTTATGTTTTTTGCATAATGGTATGGTTCTTTTTAAAAGAGCGGGGCTTACTATGCCTTTGCCATAATCCGATATTATCACAGCATCTATTTTAGGAATGAGAGACTCTATATTTTTGACTATTTTGTTTTCTGTTTGGGAAGAAAAGTTGCCTTTGATTTCTTTGTCCACACGCACAACTTGCTGGCTTGCGGCTATTATTCTGGTTTTTACTATGGTGGGTCTATTGGAATCGCAGATAATATAGTCTGAATTGATATGTTTTTCTTTTAAATTTTCCGTCAACAATTCCCCTTCAATATCGTCGCCGATAGCGCCCACTATATATGTTTTGGCATTAAAAGAAGCAAGATTATTTGCAACATTGCCCGCCCCGCCAAGCATTGCCGTTTCTTTTTTAACTTCAACAACAGGAACAGGCGCTTCTGGGGATATGCGGTTGACTGAACCCCAAACAAACTTGTCAATCATAATATCGCCTATTACAAGCACGGATTGTTTGTTGAATTCTGATATTAAATTGATAAGGTTATTGTTTTTCATTCTTCCCCCAGCCTATAAATATGATTTTGTTTTTAAATATTCGCAATAATCTTTGACGCTGTCTTCCAATGCCATAAAAGGTTTGTCAAAACCCGCTTTTTTGAGATTGTCCATTTTGGCTTGGGTGAAATATTGATATTTGGGTTTTAAATAATCGGGCATATCAATATATTCTATATTTTCCTTTTTACCTGCTGAGGCAAACATTGCTTTTGCTATATCATTCCAATTTCTCGCTTTGCCTGTTCCGAGATTAAAAATGCCTGTCTTTTTGGGATTTTTAAAGAGGAAAAATATTGCCTCTATTACATCTTTTATATATACAAAATCCCTCATCTGCCCGCCGTCTTTGTATTCTGATTTATAGGATTTAAACAATTTGAGGAGACCTTTTTGAGAGACTTCATCATAGTTTTTGCAGATGACGCTCCTCATATCCCCCTTGTGATATTCATTGGGACCGAAAACATTAAAAAACTTAATTCCTGTTGATTTATCAATATGATTATTGTTTAAAAGCCAAAGGTCAAACATCTGTTTTGAATATCCATACATATTTAAAGGTTTTAAATCATTGAGTTTTGTTCTATCGTCATCATAACCGGCTGAGCCGTCCCCATAAGTTGCGGCAGATGAGGCGTAAATAAAAGGAATGCCGAGTTCAAAAGCCCATAAAGCGAGGGTTTTTGAGTATTCATAATTGTTTTTTATGTAATAGTCTGAGTCTGTAAGAATGGTAGAACTGCATGCTCCGAAATGTATAATGCCTTGTGGTTTTGGGATTTGTCTATTGATAACAGCAGCAAGAAAATCGCCTTTTTGCATATAATCCGAATACTTTTTACCTACTAAATTCTTCCATTTATCCCCGCCATCCAAATTATCCACAACCAAAATATCTTTTATTCCTTCCTGATTTAATTTCCACAAAAAGCAACTACCTATAAAACCCGCTCCGCCCGTTAAAATGAACATTAATATATCTCCTTTTTTCAGATTTCCCCTCTCTCACTTAACGGGGGCGATTTTATAAAACTATTCTATTAGTGTCAATTTAAGCCCGATAAAGCCGTTTTTTACGCTCAATTGACAAAGACAGATTATTCGTATATAATCGCTCTCATTCAAAAATAATTGGAGGTGGAAAATGGCGGTGCGGATTCGTTTACAGAGAATAGGAAAACCTAAGAGACCCTATTATAGAGTAGTTGCTATTGACCAAAGAGCGAAAAGAGATGGAAAACCCTTAGAAATCTTGGGACAATATGACCCAATAGCCGTTGATAATAAGTTTCATGCCGATATGGAAAGAGTAAATTATTGGCTCTCAACAGGCGCAAAAGCTTCTGAAACTGTTGGTGATTTATTGAAAAAATCACTGGCTGTTAATGAGTAATAAATTAGAAAAAGTGGAGGTAATCATGAAAGATCTAGTACTTTACATTGCAAAAGCCTTAGTGGACAATCCTGACCAAGTTGAAGTAAAAGAAATTGCAGGCGAAAAAGCGACTGTGTTGGAATTGAAAGTAGCAGACGGCGACAGAGGTAAAATTATCGGGAAAGAAGGCAGAATTATTAAAGCTGTCAGAATTATTGTAAATTCTGCATCAGCTAAACTTGATAAAAGAGCTACTGTTGAAATTGTAGAATAAAAATGAATCGAAAGATTAAATGGGAAATCTCCGAGATACTCGGATTTGATGTTTTTAATCAATCAGGCGAGTGTCTCGGAGTTCTTTATGATGTATTAGCAACAGGAAGTAATGATGTTTGGGTAGTTAGATATTATGATGAAGAAATTTTAATACCAGCCTTAAAAAACATAATCAAAGATGTGAATTTGGCAGACAAGAAGATTTTGCTCTCATTGCCAAAAGAATATGAAAAAGTGTTTGTAAATACGGCGGCAGATTGTAATTTGGAGTATAACGGTTATACTATATATGAAGATTGACATTTTAACCATATTCCCAAAGATGTTTGAGTCCCCTTTTTCAGAAAGCCTTATAAAAAAGGCTGTGGATAATAAAATAATACAGATTAACCCTATAGATATTCGTTCTTTCTCTAAAGATAAACATAAAAAAGTTGACGACAAACCGTTCGGCGGCGGCGCGGGTATGGTTTTAAAGCCTGAGCCTATATTTGATGCATTAAAAAGCGTTGGAGTTAGGAAAGCTAATAAAGAATATAAAAACCGCTATAATAAGCCTCTTGTCATTTATATGTCGCCGCAAGGTAAAACCTTAAACAATAAAATCATCAAAACCCTTATAAAATTTAAACATTTGGTTATTTTATGCGGACATTATGAAGGCATAGATGAGCGCATTATGAATTTTGTTGATGAAGAAATCTAAATAGGAGATTTTGTTTTGACAGGAGGGGAACTTCCTGCTATGGTTTTGATAGATTCTCTTGCGAGAATGCTGCCGGGCGTTGTAAAAGAGATGGATTCTGTAATAAATGATTCATTTTTCAATGGGATTTTGGATTATCCCAATTATACAAGACCTTCTGTTTTTAAAGGATTGGCGGTTCCAAAACAACTTTTATCAGGAAATCATAGGAAAATAGAAAATTGGCGTAAAGAGCAAGCATATATAGCAACAAAGAAAAAAAGACCGGATTTATTGAAACAAAATAAACTCAAATATAAGGAGTAGGAAAATGGCATTATCATTATTAGAGCAAGTTCAGGCAGGTTACAAGAAAAACATAAGCGTGTCTTTTAGACCGGGAGACCAAGTAAAAGTTCATTTTAAAGTAGTGGAAGGCAGTAATGAAAGAATACAGGTTTTTGAAGGCATCGTTTTGCGCAAAAGAGGAAGCGGGACTTCGGAAACTTTTACTGTCAGAAAAATGTCTTTTGGAGTGGGAGTTGAAAGGATTTTCCCTATACATTCCCCAAGAATTGAAAAAATTGAGCTTTCGCGCCACGGCAAAGTCCGCAGAGCAAAACTTTATTATCTAAGAGATTTATCAGGCAAAGCGGCGAGAATTACAGAAGATTCAAAAAGATTTCTCACTGCCGCTCAAAATGAGCAATCTGCAGAACAAGTTCCAGCTCCAGCCATTGCTAAAGCGGCTGAACAACCTCAAGCAAATTAAAAATCTCATTGAAAACACAAACAGATTTATTTATTTTTGATAAAACATATCGCGATAAATCTTTCCCATTTACAGGCATAGACGAAGCTGGACGAGGACCCTTAGCGGGTCCCGTCACAGCGGCGGCAGTTATCCTTCCTCAAACTTTCTATCACAAAGACATCAATGATTCAAAAAAATTGTCCCCCAAAAAAAGAGAAGAGCTTTCTGAAATTATCAAAAAAGAAGCGCTAACTTATGCAATCATATCAATAGACAATACAATAATAGATACAATCAATATCTTGCAGGCAAGCTTGCTTGCTATGAAAAAGGCTGTTTTATCTTTAAAAATCAAACCCAAAATCTGCCTAATAGACGGCAATAAAAAAATCCCGGATTTAGAATTTAATCAAGAAACAATAGTAGGCGGAGACGCCAAAAGCGCAAGCATAGCCGCCGCATCCATACTTGCCAAAGTTGAAAGAGATAAAATTATGATTGATTTTTCAAAGCAATTTGCAAATTATAATTTTCAAAAACACAAAGGATATGCCACAAAAGAGCATATAGCAGAAATCAAAAAGCATGGTATCTGCGTTATACACCGCAAGACATTTGCTCCCATACCGCAGATTTTAAGCCAACCTCTATTTGAATTTTAATTGACCTATTTGGAGGCATTTATGCAAAACAAAAGGGAAATTGGTTTTGAGAAAGAAAAGAAAGCGGCTCAATTTTTGCAAGAAAATGGATATAAAATCATTACAACAAATTTTGCCGCCAAATGCGGAGAAATAGACATCATTGCCAAAGATAAGGATTGTTTGGTTTTTGTGGAAGTAAAATATAGAAAGAATACAAATTACGGCAGTCCTGTAGAAGCGGTAACATTTAAAAAGCAGAAAAAAATATCAAAGACGGCAATAATATATTTAAGACAAAATAAGGTGAGGACGGATTTTCGCTTTGATATAGTCTCAATTGTCGCAGATAATATAGAAATAATAAAATCCGCATTCAGCATGCCTGCTGGAAGATATTATATATAGAAAGCGCTTCTTTAAATTCTTTTATTTTTTAAGGATTCTTCTATGCTTTTGCCTGCTTCTTGGGCAGTTTTGTCTATAAACACTCTGTTTTCTACACCGCGATGTATTGTCGCAGCCCCGCCCATACAGCCGAGTTGGCAAGCCATGCCTTCTATAAAATTACCGTTTAAAACATTTTTTGAGAGTTTTAATAGCGCGGTATTGCATTCTTGCAGTCCATTACAAGCTACAGGAGAAAGTTTGAAATCATTATGTCCAATTTCCTTTAAAGCCGCTTGAACCGCCTCAGCCAAACCGCCGCTTTTAGCAAAAACCCTACCGTAATATGAACCGTCTTTTAAATCGCCTAAATCAGGCAAAGCGCTTATATCTATTTCTAAACCGTCAAAAACAGCTTGCAATTCTTCAAAAGTTATTACGCAATCAACATATTCTTTGACGCTGTCTTTTTGAAATTCCATTTTTTTGGCTGTGCAAGGTCCTATAAAAATTAATTTAGACGACGGCTCTTTTGACTTGATATATGTGGCAATAGCGCCCATAGGCGATAGATTGTGTGATATTTTTGGTTTTAATTCTGGATATTTTGTTTCTATAAAGCGCACAAAAGCGGGACAGCAAGAACTCGTCAAAATACCTTTTTCAAGCAATTCCTTTGTTTCGTCATAAGCGACGATATCGGCGCCTAAAGCAACTTCCACAGTATCATAAACCCCGAGTTTTTTAAGACCGCTCAATACTTGTCCAAGCTTTGCATAAGCAAACTGCCCCGCAATCGCCGGAGCAATCAAAGCGTATACTTTATACTTGCTATTATTTTCACTGTTTTTGAGAATATCAAACATCGGCAGTATAAATGACTTGTCCATAATAGCTCCAAAAGGGCATTGCCTCATACAAGCCCCGCAAGCCGTGCATTTGCCGCTATCTATCATAGCTTCGCCGTCAACTCCCGGAGATATGGCTTTGGGAACACAGGAATTTTCGCAAGGTCTTTTATAATTGGTAATAGCGCTATAAGGGCACACTTTAGAACATAAACCGCAATTGATACATTTTGTTTTATCTATATGGGCTTTGAGATTTTCATCATATACAATAGCGTTTTTTTTGCAAGCGCCTTGACAATAATGCGCTATACAACCCCTGCAAGAATCAGTCACATTATAGCCGCCCATAGGGCATTCGTCACAGGCTATATCAATTACTTCCATCACATTTGGATTAGCCTTATTTCCGCCCATAGCGAGTTTTATTCTTTCTTCAAGAATTGCCCTTTCCTTATATATACAGCAGCGCATAGCGGCTTT
>JAISKX010000062.1 GCA_031260765.1 Endomicrobium sp.
TTTGTCGCTACCGCGCTTAATATCTCTACCGCGCGGGTTTATGGAGTGGCGACATTTTTCTCTTATTTCGCACTTGAACCTAAAGGCAAGCATATAATAAAGGTATGCGACGGCACGGCTTGCCATGTAAAAAGGTCTGAAGAGATTATCAATAGCGTGAGGAACAAATTGCAATTAAAAGACAATGAAAAAAATTCTAAAGATATGTTGTTTGCTCTTGAAACCGTGTCTTGTCTGGGGGCTTGCGGTTTGGCGCCTGTTCTTGTAGTTGATGAAAAAGTCTATAGTCAAACTACGGCTGATAGCGCTTTACAAATCATTGACGATATAATGACGCAAGAATTAAAAGAATCTATTGCGGAGGGAAAATAAAATGAGCAATCTTGAAACCATAGCTGAATCTTATCAAACGGCTCTCAAAAAAATTACAAAAAGAATTATAGTTTGCGCAGGCACGGGCTGCGTGGCAAACGGCTCTTTACAAGTTTATGACGCTTTGCTTAAAGAGGCGAAAGATTTAAAAATTGCCGTCGTAATCAATCTTGAAAAAGAAAATAAAGGCGTGTTTTTGTCTAAGAGCGCTTGTCAGGGATTGTGTCAAAGAGGTCCGCGCGTTATTATCTCTCCCGATGGCATTCTCTATACAAAAGTTAAACCTGAAGACGCTAAAGAGATTTTAGAAAGAAGCGTTTTAAAAAATGAAGTCATTGAAAGGCTCTGTTATAATGAAGAGGGCAAACATTATAAAGGGTTGGCTGAAATTCCATTTTTTAATAAACAATGCAGAATAGTGACAAAACAATGCGGTTTTATAGACCCTGAAAATATAGATGAGTATATATCCGAAGGCGGATATAAAGCTGCGCAAAAAGTTTGCAAAACTATGGATGCCAAACAGGTTTGCGATTTAATTACCGAAGCTAATTTAAGAGGCAAAGGCGGCGGCGGTTTTCCAGCAGGCAAAAAATGGGAAGCGACAAGAATACAAAAAGAACCAAAAAAATATGTTATCTGCAATGGGGATGAGGGCGACCCGGGCGCTTTTATGGACAGAAGCGTTATGGAAGGCAATCCTCACAGCGTGATAGAAGGGATGATTATAGCCTCAAAAGGCGTGGGCGCTGACGAAGGTTATGTATATGTGAGAACGGAATATGCTTTTGCTGTGGAGAGGATGAAAAAAGCCGTCAAGGAGGCGCAGGCGAGAGGAATTTTGGGCAAAAATATTTTTGACAGCGGACATGATTTTACTTTGCATGTTATGGAAGGCGCTGGAGCTTTCGTTTGCGGAGAGGCTACGGCTATGATAGCGTCTATTGAAGGAAAAAGAGGTATGCCCAAACCCAAACCGCCGCGCGTGTCTGAATCCGGATTATGGGGCAAACCTACAGTTTTAAACAATGTTGAGACTTTTGCCTCTGTGCCTTATATAATAAATGAAGGCATAGAAGCGTTTAAAAAAATCGGTCCCGCAAATTCCCCCGGAACAAAAACTTTTGCTTTAACGGGTTATGTAAAAAATTCAGGTCTTATAGAAGTTCCTTTCGGCACAACTTTGCGCCATATTATTTTTGATATTGCGGGCGGCGTGGTCAATTCCAAAGGAGAAGTAGAAGAAGGCGCTTTTAAAGCCGTGCAAATCGGAGGACCTTCAGGCGGCTGTTTGACTGCCGAACATTTGGACTTGCCCATAGATTTTGATTCAATCAAAAAAATAGACGCTATGGTCGGCTCAGGCGGACTTGTAGTTATGAATCAAGGCAATTGTATGGTAAATGCGGCAAAATTCTTTATGCAATTTACTCAAAATGAGTCTTGCGGAAAATGCGTTTTGTGCCGCGAAGGGACAAAACAAATGCTTTTAATGCTTGAAGATATTACGACGGGGCGGGCTACTCCAGACACTCTTGTTTATTTAGAGCAGCTTGCCAGAACGGTCAAAAAAGGTTCTCTTTGCGGTTTGGGGCAAGCGGCGCCCAATCCCGTTTTATCAACGCTGAAATATTTTAGGCATGAATATGAGGCTCATATAAATGAAAAGAAATGTCCGGCTGGAGAATGTAAAGACCTTTCCAATTATTATATTACGGACAAATGCAGAGGCTGCACTCTTTGCTCTTTAAAATGTCCCGCAAAAGCTATCAGCGGCGAGCAGAGAAAAAAGCACAGCATAGACCAAAATAAATGTTTAAAATGCGGAGTATGTATCACAGTATGCAAATTCCAAGCAATTGAAAAGAAATAGAAAAGAGGTTCTTTAAAAAAGGAGATTTAAATGGAAAAGTTTTTGACAATCAACAATAGAAAAATCGCTTTTACCGATGAGAAAAACATTTTGGAAGTAATAAGGAAGGCAAATATAGAATTGCCTACTTTTTGTTATCATTCGGAATTGTCCGCTTACGGCGCATGCAGATTATGTATGGTAGAAGTAGTCGGCAAAGGGATAAATCCAGCTTGTTCCACTCAGCCGCGCGAAGGTATGGTTATAAAAACCAATGATGAAGAAATAAGAGAGATGAGAAAAATCATCATTGAATTATTATTGGCAAATCACGACCGCGAATGCACAATGTGTAGAAAAAGCGAGCATTGCCAACTTCAATCCATAGCCAGAAAGTTGGGCATAAACTATATAAGGTATAAAAAAACTAAAAAGCCCAGTCCAAAAGATATGTCAACTTATTCTTTGGTAAGAGACCCCGACAAATGCGTTCTCTGCGGCGATTGCGTGAGAGTTTGTGAAGAGATACAAAGCGTCGGCGCGATTGATTTTGCAAACAGAGGCTCAGATGTAGTCGTATGTCCGAGTTTTGGGAAGGATTTGATTGATTCTGATTGCGTATATTGCGGGCAATGCGTCAGAGTTTGTCCGACGGGGGCTTTGACGGTTAAATCAGAAATCAGCGATGTTTGGAAAGCGTTAAGCAATCCCAAAAAGAAAGTAATTGCGGCAATCGCTCCAGCAGTCCGCGCTTCCATAGGCGAAGCTTTTGGTTTAGCGGGCGAAAACGGCACAGAGGCGGCGGGGAAAATCGTGAGCGCTTTGCGCTCTATGGGTTTTAGCAAAGTTTTTGATATTTCTTTTACCGCCGATATGACTATAGTAGAAGAAGCTACTGAATTTGTAGAGCGGCTTAGCAAAGGCGAAAATCTCCCTCTATTTACTTCTTGCTGTCCTGCGTGGGTAAAATTTGCAGAACAATATTATCCCGACATTTTAGACAATATCTCAACAACCCGTTCTCCGCAAGGAATTTTCGGCTCTATTGCAAAAATGATACTGCCTAAAACGCTAAATGTTGCAAAAGAAGATTTGATAGTAGTCTCCATCATGCCTTGCACGGCAAAAAAGTTTGAGGCGAGAAGACCCGAACTTTCAAAAGACGGCATACAAGACACTGATTTTGTTATCAGCACGCAAGAACTTATAAGAATGATAGAAGAATCAGGCTTGCATTTCGGCGAGATAGAACCTTCCGCTTTTGATATGCCTCTCGGCTTTAAGACAGGCGGCGGCGTGATTTTTGGAAATTCCGGCGGCGTGACAGAGGCTGTTTTAAGATATGCCGCAACTACGAATTCCAGCGGTCTTGAAGAGACTGAGGAATTTAATTTTGTCCGCGGCGAAAACGGCATAAGGGAAGCTTTTGTAAAAATCGGCGGGAAGGATTTGCATATAGCTATAGTTCACGGTTTAAGAAATGCGAGAAAAATTTTACGCGATATCAAAGAGGGAAAAAGCGCTTATGATTTTATAGAAGTTATGGCATGCCCCGGCGGCTGTATAGGCGGCGCAGGACAACCTGTGTATAATGATATAGAGACAAGGAGAATAAGAACGAAAGTTCTCTATGAAAACGATAAAACCCTTGAACTGCACAAGCCGCAAGATAATCCCTATGTTCAAAAAATCTATGACGAGTATTTAGAAAAGCCCGGCAGCCATCTATGTCATGACTTGATTCATTCCGCGCATACAAGCAAAAAAAGAATACAGGAAAGCGCTTTCAGTATTTATAAGCCTATTGAAAAAGAGAAAGTTAAAGTGGAAGTATGTTTCGGGCGCAATTGTATGCAAAGAGGAGCCCAAGCCTTATTAGATGAAATTCTTGTCTTTACGCAAGAGCAAAAATTTAAAGACAGCGTCCGCATTGACGCGGCTTTTTGTTTTGAAAAATGCGCAAAAGGACCTTTTGTGAAAGTCAATGATAAAACAATAGAAAAAGCCGACATAGATTCCGTTAAAAAGGCTATGATAGCGGCGTCAAAATAACAAAGAGCAAACAAGAAAGAGAAAAGAGGAAAGATGACAAAAAGGCAAAAGAAAAAATGATAATACTTGTCTTTCTTTCCTTTTTTCTCTTTTCTTTTTTCTATCTAAAAAGGCAGTCTATGATTTCTTTTAAGGCTTTTAAAATTTCAATTTGGTTTATGTTTGTTTTTGCTTTATTTTTTAGCGCAAAGACAAATGTTTTTGCCGTGCCTATAAATAATTTTACGGATTTTCAAACAGAAATAGCAATAAACAATTATGATATACAAATAACAGGGGATTTTACGATTAGCGCAGTTCCAAGCATTGCAAATTTGGGAACTGTTACAGGAGCAAGCGGCGGAAGTTTTCTGACATTAAACTCAAACAATTCCGCGTATTTTAATGTCGGCGGCGGAAAAGAAATGACACTTGGCGGAAATCTTATATTTAGAGATTTTAACAGAAACGGAGGAAATTTAGACGGCGGCGTATTTAATATAAACGGTATTGTGAATTTTTCTTATTCAAGCGCAAAGTTTATAAATAATTCCGTTGAAGGCAGTTTCGGGGTCGGAATTGGCTACGGCGGGGCGGTATATATTATGGGAGACTTTAATATTGATAATTCAAATATGCTTTTTTATGATAATAGAGCAATAATGGCAAGCGGCGGCGCGATTGATGTATACAATGGTAATTTTAGCGTTAATAATTCTACTGTAATTTTTGACTCTAATTTAATGAATATGGGCGGGATGGGCGGCGCAGGCTTCGGGGGCGGCGGAATTTTTTCATTGGGAACCATCGATTTTTTAAATTCTTTTGTGGAATTTGTTTCAAATTCAGCGCCTTCAGGCGGCGGAATTTACGCTCATAATGGGTCTATAACAAATACGGACGATTCAATTATAAATTTCTCTATGAATACGGCGCAAAACGGAGCCGCAATTTATGCTTATAACAATTCTAAATTTGATATTAAGAATTCAAGCCTCAATTTCATAAAAAATTCTGCACAATACGGCGGCGCAGGGATTGCTATCACTGGGAGAGCAAATATCGCAATCAGCGGCGCCGATATAAATTTTATGTCCAATTCATCTTTGTATGGAGCGGGGATAGATAGTTCTGGAGACCTATATCATCCGAGCGCGGCTAATTCCGGCATGCGTCTTGATGTTAGAGATTCAAATATTAAATTCATTTCAAATACGGCGCAAAATAAAGGCGGCGGGATTTATGCAGGCGGGTCAAGCGATATTGATTTTGATAATTCAACAATATTATTTGCGCAAAACAGTTCAGATTTTAGCGGCGCGGCGCTTTTTGTCCGTATGGACGACAGCATAGACTTTACTAATTCGCGCGTATCCTTTATAAAAAATTTTTCCAGAGTCATCGGAGCGGCTATTAATATCGGCGGATATAGGGATGGAAATCCAGTCCCCCAACATTTTAATTTCACAAACTCAGAAGTTGATTTTATATTAAATTCTTCCAAAGAATATGATACGGATGATAATGAGAACTATTATAGCGGCGGCGGCGCCGTCAATAATGGATTCGGCTCTAAAATGAATTTCATAAATTCAACTGTAAATTTCACTTCAAATTCCGTCGTCAATCAAGGCTCAGGCGGCGCTATACATATTGACGGCGGCGCTTCTCTCAATATAAGTTCCAGCATAGTTTTATTTTCATTTAATTCCTCGCCTGAAAACGGCGGGGCGCTATATTTTAACGGCGCGGGCGCTTCTACTATAAGCGGGCATTTTATCGGCAATAGCGCAGACATAAACGGCGGCGCATTATATGCAAAAGGGCGGAGTTCAAGCAGTATTTCCGATATAACTATATCGGCAGATATCAGAGACACTCTATTTGAAAACAATAAAGCAGTCCACGGACAAGATATTTATTTGGACGGAAATATCAATTTATTTTTTAACGCTTCAAGCGGCAAAGCAATCCTTGTGAACGGCGGAATAGAGGACGCGGCAAATAGTAATGTCGTCAAGATAGGTTTGGGCGATGCGAGAATAAAAAGCCAGTTTGATATAAACGGCAAAGTTACAGCGGCGCAAGGCAAACTTATTATAAATGTCAAAAATCCTAATATCGGGTCTCTTTTGATAGAAGAAAACGGCGATTTCTCTATAATCAATGAAAACAATGATGTTGATAGACAGACAATAGCCGGCATAAGCGGCGATACGCAGATAAAAGGCAAATATTCATTAGATATAAATTTCAGGCGCAATTATCAGAGCGACTATATACATTCTGTCGGGACGATAACAATTTCAACTCAAAATTCAAAAGTTGTCGCTCAACTTTGGGGACAGGAATTAAAATATCAATACTTGCTTGTGAGAAACGGCATTATGATAGCCGAAACAGAATCCGCCGTAATAGGCGAATTTGCAGGCTTAGAAATTTCCACCGCTATACCTACCGATTTGACCGTTAGTTATAACGGCGGCAGAGTTTTTGTCAGCGGAGCGAGCTCTCCAATATCAACAGAATTGATTATTAATTATAAGGGCAAAGAAATATGGATTGAGCCTATAGAAATAACAAATTTCAACGATATAGCGCTCACTCACAATCAAAAAGAGCTTGCGCTTTTGCTCAATAGCGATGCGGTTTGGGACGGCAAAATGGCGTCTTTAGCGGATAAGATAGCCTATATAGCGATTGCCAAGAGATATAAAGATGTCAGAAAAATCTTTGACCAAATGCACGGAGAATTTTATCCCAATGTGATGAGAACGGCGGCAATAAATATAGAAGCGGACGGCATTTTTGCAAGAATGAAGCCTAAAAGCGCGCAAGACGAAACAGAGGATTTATGGGGAGAATTAAATATTGCAGGCGGACAATACGGGGCTAATGATAATTTGAATGGAGATTTTAACTATCAGTCATTCGGCGCAAAATTTGGGAAAGATTTGGAAGCGGATGAAAATAATTTTTTAGGGATATACGCCAGCCTTGCCAAAGGTTGGTATGAGCAGGGCGCGGATAGAGCCGACGGAATTGACATTGAATTTGGAGCATACAAGGCTATTTTTTCCGAGTCCAAATTTGAACATAAATTCAATGCCGATATAGGAGTTCAATTTTACGAAGTCAAAA
>JAISKX010000101.1 GCA_031260765.1 Endomicrobium sp.
TAATCCTTTATATATTGAATTTAATAATTCAGCGGCAAAAATTGATTTAATCGGCGGGGAAGTTAAAGGCATAAAATTGTCTCCTAAATGCGAGGGCGTTTGGAAATGGGAGAATGAATACCGCCTCTCTTTTACGCCGAAAAATGAGTGGGCGGCGGGCGTAAAATATACAATTAAATTTCCTAAAAAGATTTTTAATTCGCAGATACAATTGAGCAGATATTCATACAAAATAGCATTGCCTCCTTTTAGAGCGCAGCTTTTAGATTTTCAACTTTTTGAAAATCCGCAAAATCCGCAAGAGCATAATCTGCAAGCGGAATTTTCTTTTTCCCATAGCGCGGACGCGAAATCTTTTCAAAAAAATATTAAGCTGACTCTTGACGGGCAGCCTCTTAAATTCAGCATTTCTTTTAATAAAGGAGCGCTAAAAGCCTATATTATATCTGAGGGCGTAGAGATCACGGACAAAAGTCAAATAGCGATTCTTAATATCGGCGCTATCAAAAGCATAAGCGGGGCAAAAGCGCTCTTGACCGATACAACAGAGCCTCCTATTATCCCCCTTGTCAAAAGCATGAACAAAACAAAAGACGAAAGCGCAATGCTTAAAAAAGAAATTGAAATTCCCGCCAAAGACAATTTTCTTAAATTTCTTTCTGCAAATTCTATTGTTATCAATAATAATCAAGACGAGCCTCAACAGATTTTAACGGCGGCATTTAATAATGCCGTAAGCGCAGAGGATTTGTCAAAACATATAAAAGCTTATCTTTTGCCCGTCAAAAATCCGAGAATCAAAGATGGAAATTCAGAAAAAGCCGATTATAGTTATAATTGGACATACTCAGATTTGATTGCACAAAATGCTGACGGCGAAGGCGGCATAGACGAAGATATTGTGAAAATTTCTCAAATTTTAAAACTTGATTTTGCCTCATCGCAAGAGAATGCAAAATCTTATTCTTTCAAATACAGCGCGCAAGACATCAAAGACAGATGGATTTTCGTAATCATTTCAAGCGGCTTGCAGTCGGCAAGCGGTTTTACATTGACGAAAGGCGCTGTGGGAATAATTAAATCGGCAAAAATCCCAAAAGAAGTCAGTTTGATAGGCAGCGGCTCTATACTTTCTCTTGCGGGCTCTCAAAACTTGAGCATTAGAACGCGCGGGGTTAAGGCTGTTAAAGTTGAAATTGCGAGAGTGATGAAAGATGAAATAAATCATTTGGCTTCGCAAACGCAAGGGAATTTTTCAAATCCTAAATTTGTATCGCCCAATCTTTTTAATGAAAACAATATCTCGCAAAAATTTGTAAAAATCATAAGGCTTACGCAGGATTTAAACAAAACTCAATATGCAAGCGTGGATTTAGGCTCTCTTTTAAAATCTAAAAACGCTTCGGGAATATTTTTTGTCAAAGTTCAAGATTATGACGAGCAGACAAAAAAGACAGACAATATAAGCGCCAATAGAATGATTATATTATCGGATTTGGCAGTGATAGTAAAAAGAGATGTATCAGGCAAAAACAGCGTTTTTGTGTCTTCCATAAAAACAGGCTTGCCTGCAGAAAATGCAAAAGTGGAAATTTTAGGAAAAAACGGACTTCCTATTTTGACGAAAAACACAAATAAAGAAGGGCTTGCCGTTCTTGAAAGCGCGTCGGATTTTTCCAATGAAAAATCTCCCGTCGCTTTTATCATAACAAAAGGTTCTGATATTTCTTTTATGCCTTTTTCAAGAAATGATAGAAATATAAATTATTCTAAATTTGATGTCGGCGGGGAGAGAATCTCAAATAAAAACCAAGGACTTAAAGCTTTTATATTTTCCGACAGAGGCATTTACCGTCCCGGCGATGATTTGAATTTCGGCATAATTGTAAAAGATAATCAATGGCGAAATTTGAGCGGAGTTCCCGTAAAGTTTGTTTTAAAAGACCCGTCCGACAAAACCATTTTTGAAAAAACCATTTCTCTAAATTCAAACGGATACTTTTCTATAGACAATATCCCGACTCAATTGTCATATCAAACAGGCTCTTATTGGGCTTATATTTATCTATTGAAAGAGAAAGACGAAAGCGCAATGCTCGGCTCTTTGTCCGTCAGGATAGAAGAGTTTAGAACAGATTCAATAAAAGTCAATGCAAAAATTGTAGGGGCGGCAGGGCTTGGCTGGACTGTCCTTGATAATTTGAAAGGAGAAATTTCCGCTTCAAATCTTTTCGGCAGTCCTGCGCAAGGACGGGCTGTAAAAGCTTCTTATACTTTGACTCCCGCTGAATTTTATTTTGCAAAATATGAGGGCTATGTATTTCCAGACCCAAACAGGATAGACAATAAAAAAGAAATATTGCCTATAACTGAGAATTTGCCTAATTTAATTACAGATGAAAACGGTTTTGCTCAATATGATTTTGATTTTTCTAAATATGAAAGCGGATTATTCAATTTATCTTTTCTTGCCGATGTTTCTGAGGGGGCAAGCGGAAAAACCGTTTCTGTATATAGTTCAATCAAAGCGTCAAAAAACAAGGCGCTTATAGGATATAAAACTTCTTTTAAACTCGGATTTTTAAATAAAAACAGCAAGACGCAAATCAATATAATAGCCATAGACAATAATTTAAAAACTATCGCTCTTAAAAATCTAAAATTAAACATATCTCAAATTCAAAACAATTCCGCTTTAGTCCGAGATGAAAACGGCGCTTATAAATATCAAACTGTATCTAAAAACATTCTCATATCAAATCGCGATTTCAGTATTGCCCAAAACCCGCCGCCTTTAAAAATTGATACTTCTCAATCAGGCTCTTTCTTGCTTGAAATAGAAAATGAAAATGGCGAAAAACTTTTAAAAATCCCTTA
>JAISKX010000153.1 GCA_031260765.1 Endomicrobium sp.
AGTTCAAATTTGACGGTCATATATCCACAATGGCGGTCAAGGACATCCTGTATATTGTCCTCAAGGAATTTACCCAGCCGTGGGCCAATTTCCACCCTGATAAAATCTCCAATCTCGAAATGGGCTATGTGTTTGAGGATATAATCCGGCGTTTTTCAGAAGTGCATAATGAAGATGCCGGGCAGCACCACACAGTAGATGGACATATCGCCAACAGTTCTAAAGAACGTACATGTTTGTTAGATATGGCAATACATTAAGCCTGACATTCTTCAAACAGGACGGATATTGAAAATTAGGCTAGATGTCAATGATATGTGACTATGCCGATAAATCCGGCTATGTCACCTGCTCAAAAAATTTTCAGACCCTACGACAGTCAGCGACTACTCGTGGACAGCGGCAATTAACCACCGTATGGCTTTGCTATAGGGAGTTTTACTGTGTAATGCCACTCCCATCTGCAAGCGTTTGATGTTCAATTTTCAGAACTTCATAAACTTGTCGGAATCATTTAGAAAAAAAGATGTATTCGTGAAGCTTGACAAGTAGCTTGATTTGGAACACATTATATCAATGCAGGATAATACCATAATTCTTGGGGATTGCATAGAAGTATTAAAGAAAATCCCCAACGATTCCATAGACCTTATTTTTGCCGACCCACCTTATAATATGCAGCTCAAAAATGCGCTGTACAGACCCAATAATACAAAAGTAGATGGCGTGGACGATCATTGGGACAAATTTTGTTCATTTACCGAGTATGACGATTTTTGTATTGCATGGCTTGCAGAGTGCCGTAGAATATTAAAAGAAACTGGATCCATTTGGATAATTGGCTCTTACCATAACATTTTTCGGGTGGGTAATATTATATTGAATTTGGGTTTTTGGATTCTCAACGATGTTACATGGTATAAAACTAATCCTATGCCTAATTTTTTAGGAACCCGCTTTACAAATGCAACAGAAACTTTACTCTGGTGTTCAAAAAGTAAAAACTGCAAGAAATATACGTTCAACCATAAGATAATGAAAAAATATAATGGCGACAAACAAATGACCTCTGTATGGCAAATTGGTCTTTGTATTGGAGAGGAAAGAATTAAAGGCGCTGATG
The DNA here is from genome assembly GCA_031260765.1 of Endomicrobium sp. GTDB lineage: Bacteria > Elusimicrobiota > Endomicrobiia > Endomicrobiales > Endomicrobiaceae > Parendomicrobium. The sequence continues at coordinate 1,124 of JAISKX010000153.1, forward strand.
GTAAAAAAGCACATTCAACACAAAAACCTGAAGAACTGCTAAAACGGGTTCTGTTATCTTCGACAAATAAAAATGATCTTGTTCTTGACCCATTTTTTGGAACAGGAACAACAGGAGCTGTTGCAAAAAAACTGGGGCGAAGATTTATTGGTATAGAACGTGAACCGGAATATATCGAAATTGCCAAAAAGCGTATTGACAGTATTACTGAATTATGGGAAGAATCTGAATGGGTTGAAGAAGAAAAAATTAAGCAGATTAAAGTTTCATTTGAAAATCTTATAAAAGAAAAGATCATTAAGGCTGGAGATGTTTTATACACCAGAAGACGCTATAATACTACAGCATTTGTATTAGAAAACGGCACATTACAATATAAAGATACTATTGGTTCTATTCATAAAATTGGTGCTGTTATACAACAAACGCCATCATGTAACGGCTGGAAGTTTTGGTATATTTTTAGAAACGATAAGGCACTGCTTATTGATGACTTGCGAAACGAATATATAAGGCAGCATTATGAATTATAATGTATTTTGTGATATTCTCAACAAACAAATATTTGATGAATCTAAAAAGGATTTGCTTAAAAAAATAGCTAACTATCCAGATAGATATGTTGGATTGTTTAGACCAACAAAGCCAACTGCAAAGGTAATACAAAATTTATTGCAATCACATGAAATTAGATTTGGCAATGCCTTGGAAATATTATTTGAAAAATATTTTAGACTATTGAATTATACAGTTCTTGACAAAAGCATTGTTCATAATAACGAATCCCTGGCTTTAGATCAACTATTCAAAGATGGTCAATTTGTCTACTTTGTGGAACAAAAAGTCAGAGACGATCACGATTCAACAAAGAAATGTGGACAAATTGAAAACTTTGAAAAAAAGATAAACGCGTTACTTGATAGTTATAATGAGAAAAAATTGAAATGCTTTATGTATTTTATTGACCCAAGTTTAGTAAAGAATAGAAAATACTATAACGCGGTGATTGAGAAAATGAAAAGTGACTATAATATTTTTATAAAATTGCATTATGGTCAAGATTTTTGGGAAGAGATTGGACATATAGAAGTATGGGATGAAATTAATAGCTATCTTGCACGTTGGAAGAAAAATATACCTGATATACCCTCGGTTAATTTTGACGAAAACGCTGGAGATAGTTTTAATGAAATAAAATTTCTTAGTGTTGCTATCTTCAGAAAATTATTTGATAACAAAGAAATATGTAGTGAAATATTACCTATAATTTCACCTGAAAAGAAGGTATTAAAATTATTGCTTAATTTTTTTAAAGAGTCATCAAACAAAAAAAGTATTTATAAAAGTTTAGCTGAATCTATCAAAAGAATAATACAAGTATAGTTTTAAATTGGTTCAATGAAAGAACACTCTGTTATTTTAAAATAGCTCTTGTTAGATGCATGGATATAAATATCAAGAATTGAATAGCGATTTTTCGAGGATTGGATATACATATTGATATTCCACCATATACCTAACTCACACCAGATCGACAAATTCTGGAGCTAATCTATATTTGCGCGCCCGCTTGGAAGGGTCTGCCACAGACAGAAATCCGGCATTGACCCACTTTCGGCAGAGCACGGCGGCATTGCGGGCAGAAAGCCCCAATACCTCGCCGAGTTCAGCGGCAGTGGTATTCTGCTGCCGGGCAAACAGCGTCAGAGCCAGACGCTGACGGCTATCCAGTTCATGCAACTGATTGCTTTTATCCCGTCCGCCCCGCTTGCGCTCCGCATCAGCGACCTTTTTCACCTTTTCAAAAGCTTCGGCAACACCAGTGCAAAAATAATCCAGCCAATTTGTGAGATC
>JAISKX010000171.1 GCA_031260765.1 Endomicrobium sp.
GGCTTGAAACTTATGTGATTTTTGCGCCTGAAAAGTCTGGAATTATTTGTATGAATGGAGCCGCCGCTCATTTAATTAAAAAAGGCGAAGAAATAATAATTATGGGTTTTACCCTTTCAGATAAACCGATAGATTCAAAAGTCGTTTTGGTGGATAGAACAAATCATATCACCGAAGTAAAAATCAAATAGGATACATCAATGTTTCAGCAAAAAATTTATACTCGCGTGCAAAAAAGGACTGTTCTTGCCGCGTCGGCTTTTTCTTCTTTTATTACTCCTTTTATGGGGAGTTCTGTCACTGTCGCTTTGCCTACAATAGCGCGGGATTTTAATGCAAATGCAACTTCTGCCGCTTGGACTATTACGGGCTTTATGTTGGGCGCGGCTATGTTTCTTATTCCTTTTGGAAAAATTGCAGATATTTATGGGCGTAAAAGAGTTTATGTGGCGGGCTGTTTTTTTAGCGCTATATTCGTAATAGCCTGCGGTTTTGCTCCGTCTTTGTTTTTCCTTTTGTTATTTCGTTTTTTGCACGGCGTGTCTTGCGCTTGTATTTTTAGCACGGGAGGCGCAATTCTTGCAAGCGTCTATCCGCCGCAGGAGAGAGGCAAGGCTTTCGGCATAAATGTGGCTTTTATATATTTGGGCGGCTCGGTGGGACCTTTTATCGGAGGGATTCTTACTCAGTATTTGTCTTGGAGAAGCATTTTCTTTTTTGCGGCAATAATGGCTTTCAGCGCGTCTTTTATGGTTCATAAATTTATCAAAGACGAGTGGAAACAAGGCGGACGGCTTGATATTAAAGCAAGCGCATTGTGCGCAATTTCTTTGGCTTTCTCTATTTATGGTTTTTCTTTTATCACAGACAAAAACGGAATCATATCTTTTGTAATAGGTTTGATTGGTCTAATTATTTTTATTTTATGGCAGGCAAAAACTCCAATACCAATTTTTCCTATAAAATTATTTTCAAAAAATCTTACATTTGCAATGTCTAATCTCGCCGCTTTTATCAATTATTGCGCCACGGCGGCTATAGCTTTTTTGCTGGCATATTATCTGCAATATATCAGAGGGTTAAATGCCAATATATCAGGCATAATTCTTGTAAGTCAGCCTTTGGTGATGGCTTTTCTGTCTCCATTTATGGGCAAATTGTCGGACAAAGTCGCTCCGCGCATTCTTGCTTCTTGGGGGATGTTCATAATCACAATAGGGCTTGGCTATTATTCTTTTTTAAGCGAGACGACTCCTTTTTATCTCATTATTATAACGCTGATTTTTATGGGTCTCGGCTTTGCTCTTTTTTCATCGCCTAATACAAATGCTGTGATGACTTCTGTAAGTCAAAGATATTTCGGCGCGGCAAACACCGCTCTTTCCCTAATGCGTCTAACGGGACAAATGCTAAGCATAGCAATCGCGCAAGTGGTTTTTGCCATAATAATAGGACACATACAAATCACCTATGAAGTTCACGCCTCCTTACTTAAAAGCATAAAATACTCATTTGCAAGTTTTGCCGTCCTATGCGCTTTCGGCATCTGGGCATCCCTTGCAAGAGGCAAAAGACGGTAATAATTATCTTTCAATTTCTTTTTGTCTTTTGAGATATTCTTTGGCTTGTTTTTGTATTTCGGCGGCAAGGGTCGGAGGGCTGATTATTGTTATATGTGGAAGCCAACTAAAAATTGTCGGCAAGATTTCTTCGGCTTTGTCTGTCCAGCATTGTAATATGCAGTCGCCGTTTTTTAAGGTTTTTGTTATTTTTTGTTTTGGAAAATATGTCTTCTCTTTAAAGTATTTTGCCGCTTTAGCGCATATTTTTATTTCCACTTTTATTTTTCTTTCTCTCTCAAGCCAAATTGATATGCTTTCATTTAAAAACTTTTCTATGTTTGCAGGTTTTTTAAAATATTCGCCCGTTTTTTGCGCTCCTTTTATTTTTTCAAGACGCAATTTCAACAAAGCGTATGACCTCCCCAAAGCCAATAAATACCAAAACCCGTCAAACCAAGCGATTTTTAAAGGGGAAACCATAAAATCGCTCTTTTTTACTCCATCATATTTAACACTCAACTTTTCATTATTGCTAACGGCATTTTCTATTGTTTTGCTTAAAGGCGTAGAATTATAAGAATTGCCTTTTAAAATCTTGATATAAAAAGGATTGACGGCGGGTTCTTGTAAAACTCTTTTACGCAAATGTTCAAAAGCGGTTGTAAAATTATCGCCCAAAGCCTCGGCAATATCAGAAAATAATACAAGCATAACCGCTTCTTTATCGCTCAATTGCATTTTTTGCAAACTATACCCATCCATAAAACCATAGGAGCCTTTTTCAAAAGGACTTATTACAAAGCCGGCATTTTCAAGCACTCTGATGTCGCGCTGAATGGTGCGGTTAGTGACGCAAAATTTCTGAGCCATAAGCGGTAAATAAACTTTTCCTCTATCAAGCTCATTTATCAAAAACAGCAAACGAGATATTCTGTTGATTGTTTCCTCTATCATTTTTGCCCCCTTTTCGGCATATTTTAAGCGACACTATGTGGTCGCGTTGCTATGATACAATATAACTAACAGAAAGCAAAAAATCTGCAAAATATAAAAAATTTAGGAGGTCTCAAATGAAATACATTGAAACGGATGGTCTTGTTATTAAATCTTGGTGTGAAAACATTGATGAATTGTCTTTACCGCAGGCGCAGAATTTGGCGAAACTGCCTTTTGCTTTTCATCATATCGCTTTGATGCCGGATTGTCATACGGGATATGGTATGCCTATCGGCGGCGTCTTGGCTTGCAAAGATGTTGTCATTCCAAATGCCGTCGGCGTTGATATCGGCTGCGGAATGCATGCCGTGCGGACAAATCAAAATGAAATCGATATAAATACTTTAAAGAAAATTTTGGGACAGATTAGAGAAAATATTCCCGTCGGTTTTGACCATCGCAAAATCCCGATTGAGATTTTGCCGCTTGACGAGTGGAAAGAAAAAACTAAAATGCCGATGACTGTCGTCAGCCAGCAATATATTAGCGCAACTCATCAAGTAGGCACTTTGGGCGGCGGGAATCATTTTATTGAAGTGCAAAAAGGAAGCGACGGATATATTTGGTTTATGATACATAGCGGAAGCAGAAATATCGGATTAAAAGTTGCCGAATATTATAATGAAGGCGCCAAAAAATTAAACGCTATGTTTTATTCAAGCATTCCTCCTAAGGCGGATTTGGCTTTTTTGCCCGCTCATCATCCTTTGTTTAAAGAGTATTTGGCGGAGATGAGATTTTGTTTAGAATTTGCTTTGCTCAATAGACAGACTATGGCAAATATAATCAAAGAGATTTTTACAAAACAAATCCCAAATTGCTATTTTTCCAACGATTTAGACATCGCTCATAATTACTGCAAAAACGAAGAGCATTTTGACGAAAAAGTTTGGGTTCACAGAAAAGGCGCGACTTCGGCTTTTGCGGGAGAACTCGGCATAATACCTGGCTCGCAAGGGACAAAATCCTATATAGTAAAAGGTTTAGGCAATAAAGAGAGTTTTATGTCATGCTCTCACGGCGCAGGCAGAACGATGAGTCGCAAAAAAGCGATAAGGGATTTAAACTTAGAAGAAGAAATCAAAAAACTTGACGAGCAAGGCATATTACATTCAATCCGCGGCAAAAACGATTTAGAAGAAGCCCCCAGCGCCTACAAAAACATAGACGAAGTAATGAAAGCCCAAACCGATTTAGTAGAAATCCAAACAGAACTTTCGCCCTTAGCAGTGATAAAAGGATAAAAACAAAGCGACACTATGTAGTCGCGTTGCTGTGATACAATATATGTATCAAAAAAACTAAAAGGTTTGTTACAGCATAAAAAACTACGGAAAAGTTCCGCTCTTAGTCGGGCGGAGACAAACCTGAAAGGAGAATAAAATGTCAGAAAAATTAAAAGAAATGGCTCAAGAAGCGCTCAAAAATCCAAAATTTGCTCAAAAAGAAATTGAGCGGGTTAAAGATGAATTGGAAAAAGAAATCCTGCATAAAAATTTAAAGAAAGAAGTATTATCGCAAACAGAAGAATCTCAAAATGTTTTTGTCAAAGCGGCGGCTGGCGATTCTTTATATGATACGAGAACAGAAAACAATATGCGGGCTATGTCGTCGTCTTTGGACTCTTGCGTTGATTTTTTCTTTAAAGCGGGAGCAATGCGCGGTCAAGATATTTTGCCCGTTTTCCAAAAGGCTTATAAAGAAAATCCTCTTATAGCATTACAGATTTCATTGTGGCTAAGAGATATTCGCGGCGGGGCGGGCGAGAGAAAATTGTTTAGAGATATTATTAAGTTCTTATCGCAAACAATAAAAAAAGACGCCGATGATGCAAAGTTTCTCAATAAAATGCTTTTGAAAATTCCCGAAATCGGAAGATTTGACGATTTATTATTTGTGGAAAAATCTCATAGGCTTAAAGCCTTTGAAATTATCAAAACTGCTTTGGAAAATAAAAATGGACTTTGCGCAAAATGGCTGCCAAGACAGGGCGCTATAGCGAATGAATTGAGAAAACATTTTGGTTTAAATCCTAAAGAATATCGCAAATTATTGGTTAGCCTTACAAATGTTGTGGAAACCCTTATGTGTGAAAAACTTTGGCAAGATATTCAATATAAATCTGTTCCATCTCTTGCTTTTTCAAGACATTCGTCTGCATTTAGAAGGCATGATGAAAAAAGATTTACCGACTATATAAATGCCGTCAAAAAAGGCGAAGAAAAAATCAATGCGGGCGCGGTTTATCCCTATGACATTGTGTATAATGTTTTTGCAGGCAATG
>JAISKX010000188.1 GCA_031260765.1 Endomicrobium sp.
TTTAATATTGCTCGCCAACTCTGGGTTTATCTCTAAATTTTTATTAAATACCTTGATATTTTGCGGAAGAACTTCAAAAGAATATATCATTCCTTTTGTTCCTACTTTTGCAGCAAAATAAAGCGCTGTTTCCCCTTGAAATCCTCCGCCATCAATAACATAATCGCCATCAGATATATCAATTATTCTAGAACTACCCTCCCCCCCAGGTTCATAATCATTAGAATTGTAATAATACTGCTCCCATCCTTTAAGTATATTATTTAAATGGAGTAATTTCAGAACATGATTTTCAATAATCTCATGAAAGAAATATATGGGGAGTTCCAAATCTAAAAGTCTGCTGTTTTTTTGAGATTCTCTTAACAATTCAACGGATGGAAATGTCTTATCGCTATTAATACTTTTCACAATTTCCTGCGGCATATCAACAGGATATCTATCTGTAGATTTTTTATGGTCAAATTTATACTTAAACCCCAATTTGGACAATACTCTTAATGTAATCAAATAGACAAATCTATATTTTGAATGTTCGTCCGACAAAAAATTGTAGACGCGCTTAATGTTTTCCATAGAAAACTGACTGTTAAATTGCTGTTCTATCTGAATGGGTAGAAATTTTTTCTTCTTTTTGAGCGCCGCAGACTTAATATATTGTTGCAAAAGTTTTCTCGCATTACTATGGCAATATGCAATCATATTCTTAGATTGTAATTCAAATATATCCATGCATAAAGGACAGCAAAGATTATTATTCTTACATTCTATCAGAGTTGTATTGCTGACAACTTTCTTTTTTCCTCTAATCACATCAATCAAATCCTGTCCCAATTGAAATTTCACTTTACGCTCCTTTTGATTTTTGTTTTCCCGCTTCTATGATTATCTTTACAATTTTTTTAGCAATTTCTTTTTTTAGCGCGCCGTAAAAAGGCAAGCATAAAACTTTTTCTTTTATGTCGTTAACCACAGGCAGATTTTCCGCTCTTGACGAAGGCAAATCCTTATAACATTCATAATCATTACAAGATGGATAAAAATATTTTCTCGCATATATTCCATTTTGTTTTAATTTTTCATACAAATTATTCCTGGTAATGGGATAGATATTTTCAAGAATGATTGGATAATATTGATATGAAGTAGAAATGTTTTTAGGAATTGCAGGCAGCCTTATTCCTTTAATACTTGACAAACTTGAATCATAAAATTCTTTTAATTTTTTTCTTGCATTCTTTTCTTTCTCAAAAATCTTTAAATTTAATAGTCCCATTGCGGCTTGGATTTCATTCATCTTGCCGTTAATGCCGATATCTTCAACTCTATCTTCATTGCAAATTCCAAAATTTCTTAAATCATGCACTTTCTTTATCAAATTTTTATCATTATAAGTGAGACAGCCGCCTTCCAAAGTATGAAATAATTTTGTCGCATGAAAAGAAAACATAGTAATATCGCCAAAATTACCTATACCCCCCCCCCCCTCTTTAATTTCTGTAGAAAAAGCATGCGCCGCGTCATAAATCACTTTTAAATTATATTTTTTGGCAATACTTCCAATTTTTTTAACATCACAAGGAAATCCATAAACATGCACGCCTAAAATTGCAGATGTATTTTTGGTAATCAACTTTTCTATTTTATCAGGATTTATACACATTGTATCAGGCTCTATATCGCAAAACACAGGTTTTAACCCATTCCAAGCAATACAATGGGGAGTAGCGGCAAAAGTCCAAGGAGTCGTAATCACTTCGCTATTGATTGGCAAATCCAAAGCTTTAATAGCGGTAAGCAAGGCTATAGTCCCATTATTAAATAAAGAAACATTATTAACAGCGAGAACTTTTTTTAGTTTTTCTTCAAATTCATTATGCTTTTGTCCAGAATTTGTAAGTTGCCCAGACTTATATATTTGCTTTATTTGCAAACAAAAATCCTTATAGGCTGGCAAAATTGGTTGCGTTATATATACATTTTTGATAGCAAACGCACGGTCAAAACTATGATTGTGATTACCGCTCATCTCGGCAATGATGAAAGGATTTTTATTTTTCATTTTTGAAAATTTAATCATTAACCCTCTTTTCAAAATTTTGTTCTTATAGATATTACGATAAGGGACTCTCTAAAAATCTCTATTTGTCGTCATTGCGGGCTTGACCCGCAATCTCCTTACACAATAATGACAAAAGTCAACGATGGAGATTGCGGGTCAAGTTCGCAATGACAGATAGGGATAAAATGGGTTTTTAGAGAGACCTTATTGTTTCAATTTTTCAAACCTGCATTTTAAATCAGAGCCGCTAAAAGCCATACCTAAAAGAATTACAGGCTTATTCATATAAGATTCATAATATCTCTTATCATAAATTTGCTTTATTGCCTCATCAAGCATTGCGTCAAGAGATTCTTCTATGCAGAATTTGAATTCAGCTACTATATTTAAGGAAGACATTCTTAATACAGCATCTATTCGTCCAAGATTTGTCATTGCTTCGCCCTGTATATCAAAATCAAGAATTGCCAAAGTCAATAAAAACAAGGAACCATAATAATTTTCATTTTCTATTTCTTTTAATCTATATGGAATATGCGCAAAAAGCATTTTTAAACTCTGCTCCAATCCGCCCGCATCAGAATTTTTTATTTGCTCTTGTATCGTTTCTTTTAACCCTTGAATTTTACCAACTGGAAATTTGCTATACGAAGTTAATAAATGTTTTAGAAAAGCATCTTTGACTTCCGTATTCGGCAGTCCAAGAGTATAGACGGTATTTTCTTTTACCACTCTATTTTTTACAGTCAAATATCCTGCTTGAAACAATAAAGACGTCTCATCAACATCGTCAATATCTGCGCTGTCAAAAAAACTGCTGTCTAATATCTGCTCTTCTAAAACATTTAAAATCTGATTTTTGTTCTTTATTGCCTCAATTAAAAATGTGGGCGTTCCTGTGCGATACCAATAATTTTCAAATCTACTCTCTGAAAAAAACATTAGCGTAGAGAAAGGATTATATACCTTTATGTTTCCATCCCAACTATATCCGTCATACATTAAGCGTATTCTATCCAATAAATCCCGCTTACTTAGAGCAAGTTTATTAGCGCTATGCTCTATATGCTCAACAAAAGTTTTTTCTAATTCCTCTTGCGTATACCCGCAAATCCCTGAAAAATCATCCGACAAGGTAATATCCTTTAGATTATTTAGCGCAGAAAACACAGATAAACCTGCAAACTTTGACACGCCTGTTAAAAACGCAAATTTCAAATGGTCGTCGCTTGCTTTTAAAACTTGATAAAAGCCATGCAAAAATTCTTTGTTTTCCTTACTAACTTGAGGATTATTTATAACATCAAGAATCGGTTTATCATACTCATCAATTAAAACAACAACGGGCTCACTTGTTTTTAAATGAATTCTATGTATCAATTCAGAAAATTTTGTAGGGATAGTTGTGTTTTTTAAGATAATGCCGAATTTTTCAGCGCAATTTTTAAGAAAATCCGACAGACTATTGATTAATTTTTCATTTGAGGAATAATCCCCCGCTCCGAAATCCAACCTAATCACAGGATATTTCTTTTCCCAATCCCACTTATTATAAATATGAAGTCCTTCAAATAATTCTTTACGCCCGCTAAACAACTCATCCATAACGCTGACTAAACGCGACTTGCCAAATCTGCGGGGGCGGGAAAGAAAATAGACTTTTCCATTTTCTACCATCTCATAAACCTGCTTGGTCTTATCAACATAAACATATCCGCCCTCGCGCAGATTTCTAAATGATTGTATTCCTATTGGTAATTTTTTCATAACATCTCCTTATTTTGCGCTTGTATATTTGCATAGGGAATTTTCAAATTCTTTTATTTTGAGCCCTTGCGTTAAAAAATCTGACTTCAAAACGGATAATACAGCTTTGAAATCAGATTTGTCTAAAGATTGATGTCCGTAATTATATGTTTTCATTGATATTATCATATTCTTCTTCCCAGCTTACACTACCCCCCCCCCCCCCCCGCATTTTCAAAGGATGGGTAGAACCTTTCATCTGTTGTTGAACATATTCATTGTTTGCCTGAAAGGTCTGCTATTTTTTTGGCTTGTTTAGGATTGCTCTCAATAAATAAAATCGTGTCTTTTAAACTTTTATAAATTTCAGCTTTAAAGTCTGCATGATTGCCCAATGCCCGTCTTTCTTCGGCTGTCGCTAAATTCATCATAAATAAATTTTTATATTGGACATGATGTTTTTGCAGCCACTTAACCGTTTGAGAACGATATTTTTCAAGCCTTGAAGTAACTATAGAATGTATCTCATAAGCTGGAATATGAAGCGGTTTTGCATTTAAAATAAACTTGATATATTTTTCTCCATCGTCGTTTTGTTCTTCGGTAGGGTCAATGCAAAGAAGCCCGTCTAAATCATAACAAGATTGAGAAGCAAAAGTATGGTTTAGATAATTCCATTGAAACAAGCGCCTCTCATTGATAATTTCAAAACAATAATCAACAAGTTCATTGGAACCTTTTCTGCCATATACAGCCAGATATTCTAACTTGTATTGAGCGTTCATCCATCTTGTTTTCAAAACCTCTTGCGCTCTAAGCATAGCTTTCCCAGAATGTATTGAATCGTCCACAATCAAAACTTTTTTTATTTCTTTGCTATTGTTCTTCCCTAAAATAGGACGCTTCCCTTTATTAATAGAATAATCGTTTATAAATTCATTGAAAGAACAAACTTTTCTATTCAAATATCCCGCAATTATATAAGCAGGTATTATGCCTGAACGAGGAATACCGACGACTAAATCAATATCATTAGGCAATTTATAGATATTAGCGCTTATGGTATCTGCCATATCTTGAAAACATTTAAAAACAATTTTGTTCTTTTGCCATAGGAGCGCTTGTTTTACGGCGTCCACTTTTGTTTCCAGCTTCGCAGACTTCTTATCCAATTCTTCAAACTTCTTATCCTGCCCTTTGACAACTTCCTTCGCATCCTTTATCCCTGCGCTCAATTCTTCAAATTTCTTGTCCTGCCCTTTGAGAACTATCTCCGCGTTCTTTATCCCTGCGCTTAATTCTTCAAACTTCTTGTCCCGTCCTGATATAGTATCCTTTACTTCCTTTATATCCCCCAACAATTTATCTTCAATAAAATGCAATCTGTCGCTATTTTGTTTTAATAATACCATCATCTGTTTGCTTTTAGATTTGATTTTGATTTTTAAGCCTAATAAACTAACAACTTTATGAGTTTTCTCATTCTTAATAGAAAATATCGCTTCAAAAAATCTTGTGGAAAGTCTTTGAGGTTTTAATGCCCACAATTCTTTGGGAATCAGCTTCTTATCAATTCCTGCAAGAAACTTCTTTAAGGATTTTTCCATTTGATTAATATATACAGAATTATTGCTTTTAAAGTGATAATACCACCCATTAATATCGCGAAGTTGCACGCGTAAAAAAATATCTTGCAAATCATTTTGCAAAGTTTTAATTATTTTTTTTATTATTTTATACGAATCAAAATGACAATTAAAATGTTGGTCTCTAATATTTACCAAAGAACCTTCTATATTACGCCTATGATAAACTATATAATCATTAACAAGCATCATTTTTTTTGCTGCAATAAGAGCATGAACTGCAAAAGAACGGTCATTAACGCATACCAAATTATTAAACCTTATATTGTTGACAATCAAAAATTCATTTTTAACAAATCCAAGCCACGGACTTACCGGCGTCTTGGCAAGAAATTCAGGATTTTGAAAAAAATCAATAATTTTATTTCTTAAATCTTCTGGAATATTATTTAATTCATAATAAGAATTTTTAAGTTTAGCTTGAGTCTGTTCATTGATTGCATAAGCTTTACATTTTATAAAATCCAACTCGTTTTGCTTTGCTACGCCGTATAAACTCTCATAAACATTCTCAACCAAATAATCATCGGCGTCAACAAAATGAATATATTCGCCTTTTGCAATTTCAAGCCCTTTATTTCTCGCAATTCCAGCGCCTTGATTTGATTGGTTGATAACAATTATGCGGCTGTCATTTGCGGTATACTCATCAAGTATAGCCAAGCTATCGTCAGTTGAACCATCGTTAACACAAATAATTTCAATGCTTTTCAATGGCTGATTTATAATACTATCAAGACATTGCCTTAGATATTTTTGCGCATTGTAGACTGGGATTATTACTGAAATATTCAACATTTTTTTATTCTCCAAACAAATGTTCTATTTTATTAGCACACTTAACATCCCTATGATTAAAATCTATTAATCCGTTTAAAACAGGGAGTCTGCAAATACATTTTGAACCAAAACAAGGCAAAGGCGATTTAAAGATATTGCGCTCTCCATAGTTGATATTGCCCAATTTGTATAGAGTCTTATGCCTATCAAAACATTTCATTATATCGCCATTAGGCCTTATAGAAATAAACCTAAACCCTGCCGAGCATATATACCCATAGGGGTTTAAGCCGACAAGATTATCAGGATTGCATTTGGTTTTACGCTTTGTAGTAAAGTTGCTATCTTTGTAATATTGTTCAACTTCATCGCTATATGTGCAAAATTCCTTATCAAGTTTTAATCTTTGAAAATCCATGATAATATGAAATTTTGTCAATTGCGCGCGCGTTTTTTTTAACAATTCAAAATTTTCATTAGTTAAGACGCTCACAACTTTGATTGACAATTTGTTTCCAGCGTATTGTTGTAAATCAATACATTTTTTAACAAATGAATCAACTGATTGCACTTGCGTTAGATGCAAAGATGCGACAATTGTTATTTGATGGGGTCTAATTGCAACATCTATCACTTTTGTAAAATTGGAATTCGGCAGAGAAAAATTTGTGCCTATTGCAAGTCTATGCCCATTCTCTA
>JAISKX010000190.1 GCA_031260765.1 Endomicrobium sp.
CTCGGCGCAACGCTATCTCTGTATTTCTTTATCTGTTGCAATCCTTCTTCTTTAATAATCTCAAAATTATTGTAATCCCTTATCATTTTTATTTCTATGATATAGGACTTATCTTTATACTCAACCCTTAAATCCATCCGTCCTCTGCCTGCGGCATATTCTCTGTCTATATGACCGCCGCCGTTTAATACTCTTTGCAAAAACGCTTGCAATAATAAATGCGGGAAGGATTCCGTATAGTCTGATTTTATCTCCCATATATCGGCATTTGCTCTCCAAAATTTTTGGAATTCTTTTAATAATATATCCATATCAAGAGAACCATCGTCTTTTTCCCATTTCCATTCTGGTTTTACTATCGCATATTGCGTCCCATAAGTTATTTCCCTTGCGAGAACTTCGCGATATATCGGATTTGAAACTTGCGGCGTTCCATCCTCTAATGAGACAAGACCTAAGTCAAGACACAGTCTAAATCCTTCACTTTGCGCAAGACTTGTATCAGGCTCGCCTGTCATCAAAGTTTCTATTACTTTTTTTATCCTTTCATCTTGCAATCTATATGCCAAGGCGTCTAAATGGGTCTCTCTGGCTTGTATCATTTGTTCTCGCGCCTGCTTTATATGTTCAATTGTCACTGTCTCTATGCTGTTTTCATCTAATATCCGTAATGTCGCTCTCATAAACAGAGAATTTACTATCCAAGGCTGCCCCTTTGATTGTTCATAAACAAAATCCAAAGCCTCTTGAGTAATTTTTTGCTCTGTCTCTTGCGTGCGTTGAGCAAACAATTTAGCAATATCGTCTTTATGAAAATTACCCAAAACCGCAGAATCTGCTTTGATATTAAAAGGCGAGCCGGGATTTACTGGTTTTCCATCTTTTGCCATAGTAATATAATCTTTTAAATCCCTCATTCCTACCAATGCTATTGATGTGGGGAATATACCAGCGCCGCGCCGCGAAAAACCGCTTCGCAATTGTCTTAGAAAATTCACCATAGTCTCTCCCTCTAAAACATCTACTTCATCAAAAAGAACTATTAGCGGTTTGGGGGCTACTATACTTGCCCAGTTGCTCAATATATTGCTGACCATAGACTGAGCAATATCTGTATCAACTATAGGAATAGGCAAATTAAAACTTTTTGCAAATTCTTTAATTGCCTCGCAAATTGCAGGCATTGCTCTTTCAGGTTCCGGCACGCCTTGGCAATCTTCCACGCTCACATAACAAGATACCGCTTCATTACCGCTGTTTATCTCTTTCATCCAACTTTGTAAAAAAGTGGTTTTGCCTGTTTGACGCGGCGCGTGCAAAACCCAATATAATTCATCTTTGATATAACGCCTTAATTGTGACCCAACCAACCTATCCTCAGGCGGCAACATAAAATGCTTGTCAGGATTACAAGGTCCAGTAGTGTTAAAAAATCTCAACTTTTTATTTTCCATTTTTCCTCCTCAAAACATGCATATCCAAAACCTGAACTGCCAAAACCATTACCACTGTAAAATACCCAATATAAATCATTATATTTAATTACGGTTGGATAACATTGCATAATGCTGTCCCACGCATTTTCATCATTATCAGGCTCTATACCTACAATATCATCCATTCTTTTAAAAACTTTTCCATCTTTTGACTCGGCATAGCCTATTTTATAGGCATTTTGTTTTTTGTCTCTAAAATCAACTCCGCCGCGAAAACTATACCACATTCTATAAAAGTCCTTTTCCTTAATAACGCTCGGCCATACAAGCCCTTCTTCTCTATCATTCTTAAAATCAACTGCTACTATCTGTTTATCTTCCCAGTCTATTCCGTTTGTAGATTCAAAATATCTTATATTATAAATAGATTCTGGTCTTCCATTGACAAGATGCCATTTGATAATTACTGGACAATAACCATGAACTACCCCCTCCCCCCCACACACACACGCAGCATACATTCCTCCAAAGGAATAAGGAATTCTATATGTCTGACCTAATACAGGACCTTCGCCAAATTTATGAAAAGTTTTCCCGCCGTCTTCGCTAATAGCAAGTCCTATTTGATTAAAAAATGGCGCTTTTTTCTTAACCGAAAACCCCAAATAATATAAATATTTTTTACCATTGTAGTTGATAATTGAACACGAACCAATGCCGCAATCGTCAAAAGTCCCTATTTGTCCCAAATCCAATATCGGCTTATTATGAATATATAATATTTTTTGAGGATTACCTGCCTCAACTTCAATATAACTGGGATGGCTTTCATTATTAGCATCCCTTGCGTTATAGTAAATCCTCCACACATTTTTATCTATTATATCCACACATCCTGCTCTTGCGCCGAATACCGACCAATCCCATTTCTTATCAGTATTATAAATAAATCCTTTCTTAATTAGTTTCATCCTAAAATATCCTCCATATCCGTTGATTTTATAGGAGCGCGCGGCGTTTGTTTAACCGCAAGAACGCTATAATCTTTAACATTATGAGTTACAACCGCTCCCGGTCCTATAAGGCAAAACCCGCCTACTTGAACATCGCTTGATACAAGCGCTCCGTTAGATACAAAACTATTGCGTTGAATGATTGAATTTCCAGAAATGGAAGCTCCAGACATAAAACAATTATCTTCTATTATACAATGATGCCCAATACTGCCGCCAAACATAATGACATTATTTCCTATCGTAGTAAAAGGTAAAACAATGGATGCGGTAAGGATAAAGACATTCTCTCCAATTGACGAAGCATCGCAAATGCTTTCAGAACTAATATAGGTTATAAAACTATACCCTAAAGATTTTGCTTTTAAATATCTGTCCTCTCTATATTTATTCATATTTTTATAACTAATCGGTATGCCCAATACGAAATCCTGCGGCGGATATTGAACAACAATATCTTCAAAAGCAATGACAGGTTTCCCTTTAAATTCCTTTTGCCCTTTTAAAAAACCCCTATCAATGCAAAAAGCCTCAACAGAATATCCATCTTTGAGCATATAATAATAAATCACTTCTGTTATCCGTCCAATTCCCCACAAAACAATTTTTTTCATTTTTTATATCCCTTTTTTGATAAATCTTTCAATATTATACGACCAAAACAATTTTGAAATTCCAAAAATCAAATATTGAGAAAATTTATTATATCCTTTATTGTTTTAAAGTTCTTCATATCCTGCATTTTCATTTGCTTTTTGAAATTGATATCGGCAAAAGATACAAGAGACATCATCATTATAGAATCCCACCCTTCAAAATCAGATAGGATAATATCTTCGCTCAAATTTTCAACTTCAAATAAATCTTTTAAGGCTTCAATTATTTCTATTCTTGTCATAATTTCTCCCTTTTTATTTTCTTCATTTAATATTTTATTACTATGCTTCCCCAAGAATAACCTGCGCCAAAACCAACAAGCAATATATTATTTCCTATTTTGATTCTGTTTTCTATTTGAGCGTTTTTTAAGGCTATTGGGATGGAACTAGAACCGGTATTTCCATAATCTTTTAAACAAAAATAAAACTTTTCATCCGGTATATTCAATTTTCGTTGAAGATGTTTCAAAATAAAACCATTGGCTTGATGCGGAACAATGAGAGCAATGTCTTTCATAGATAAATTATTTTTGCGTAATGCTTGATTTACAGTTTTGGGAACAATATCAATTGCAAAATTGAAAATCGCCATACCATTCATATATAAATTATTTTTACTGCGTCTTGACCCGGTGTCGTCAGTTTCTGCAATTGCGGTTTTATCTGTTTTAGGAAGTCTAAATCCGCCTGCCGGAACATATAAATTTTGCGCGCCGGAACCATCGGTTCCAAAATCAAATTCATTTATATTATTAGCGCACTCGCAAATTAAACTTGCGCTTGCCCCATCGCTAAAAACCAATCTATTGCTTCTATCTTGATTATGAATGAATTTTGATAATGTATCTGCGGTAATGAGCAGAACATTTTTTGCCGCCTTTGATAAGACTAATGATTTGGCAAGAGATAAACCATAAATATATCCAGAACAAGCAAGATTAAAATCAAGAGCGCCTATGTTCTTAGAAAAACCCGCTTTTTCTTGAACCAAACATGCCGTTGAAGGAAAAAGATAATCGGAACTTTGCGTGGCAAGCAGGATAAAATCTATGCTTTCTTTTGGGATATTATGAACGGTTAACAATTTATTAGCGGCATTTACCGCCATATCGGATACATATTCTCTATCGTCCGCAATATGCCTTGTTTCCACGCCGGTCGCTTTAAAAATCCTTTCGGCTGTCAATGGAGGAAAAATTTCCTCTAAGCGCTCATTCGTAAGAGTATTATTAGGCAGATAATATTCAATTGCTTTAATTCCTATCATAAATACAGACTCCTATACTGTTTGTTTCCTTATTACAAAATCGGATATTTTATTGACATATAATTACCGCTGCATCATTATCTTTAAATCGTATGTATCATTATATTTCATACATACTTCAACTTTATCTTCTTTTTCATCAACAACAGATATGGTAAGCAACTCTTCCTGAGAAACAATATGCGGTATTTTTGAATATTTACAAATTTCATATTCTTGTCCAAACAATCTTGTTTTTAACAAAGGCATTATTGGAAGCCCAGCATAGTCCATACTACGCAATAATCTATAAATATCAGAAGGATACATTGTTAAATCAAACAAACCATTATTTGGGATTTCTGAAGATAAATAAATCTTTCTGCCTTCTTCTTTTATCTGCGGAACGATAGACATATATTTATCTATTAGAATATCCCCTATTATTTTCTCAAAACATTTATGACCTATGACAAAACATTGCTGAAACAATTCATAGGCTTTGGCATCATCGGTTATTGGAATCGTCTCTTGAATAATAACGCCGCCTGCGTCTATTTCAGCGCTAACTTCATGCCATGTAATTCCAGTCTTTTTTTCTTGATTGAATATAACCCAACTTTCAGCATTTCTCCCTGGATAAGATGGCAACAAAGCATTGTGGTAATTAATTATTTTAAAATTTGTCTTAGTGACGATGCAAGATGGAAAAATATATAAATTTGACGCGCTAATAATTAAAGATTTAAGTTCTATGCTTGCTAAAAAGTCTGTTACTTTCTGTTTATTTGAAAATTTATAATGACAAGCGCCTATTTTTCCACAGAATTCTTTCATTGACGCTGCATTATTACCATATTCAATATATATAAGTCTGCCAAAAAAACGCCTATAGTTTTTATCAGATAATATCAATAAACAATTACGGGCGAGTTTTCCAACACCCATTAAAACAACGCAATCAAACATAAATAGTCCTTAAATCTTATTTATTTAACTTATTGAAAACAATATTTATTAAATTTCCGACATTTCTCGTTTTGTCTATATCGTCAAAATCAAATTCTATCGAAAAATTGTTCTCAATTTCCGAAATAATTAAAGCGTGCATAAAAGAATCCCATTCATCAATAGCCTCAACATTCAAGTCATCGCTCAAAATTATTGAATCGTTTTTTAATGCCTGCCTAAAAATCTCTTGTAATTTAATAAGAATTTCTTCTCTTTTCATCAAATACAACCTCCTTATTTATTTCATCATTGTTTTCAACGCATTCTTATCTATTTTCCCATTTGCATTTAATGGAAACTGAGCGCAATTTATTACTGCGCTCGGAAGCATATATGAAGGCAATTTTGTTTTTAAATAATCAGATAAGGCGCTGGAGATATCGCCGCCTGACTCTATAAACAACGCTATATCAGTATTGCCGACTGTATTTTCAAAAGATATACAAACAGCATTTGCTCCTTTTAAAAACTCTTTTGCATGAAATTCTATCTCTCCAAGTTCAATTCTAAAACCCTGAACTTTTACTTGGCTGTCCAATCTTCCGCAATATTAAA
>JAISKX010000065.1 GCA_031260765.1 Endomicrobium sp.
AATCACCTATTTCACTAAAAACAGAGCAATGCCCGCAAGGGAGGGCAGACAACGACTTTGTTTGCGTGGCAAACCTCCTATAAGACTATGGACTATTTGTCCTTGTCGTTTTGCGTTCCTTGCGTGGTCGTTGCCGTTATATCTTCTTGCGTCCCTTGCGAGAAAGCCGTTTGCCTTTGTCGTTTCCCGAAAACAAAAAGAAAAGGACGCTTTGCGGGCGTCCTTTTCTTTTTGAAAATTTACAAAATGTTGATGTTTATTGCGGATTCTTATTGCCTTTGCCTACTATCAATACAAGGAAAAGGATTAAGCATACAGCCGCAGCTATGAAACCTACAGGTTGACCTATATAGGCGGGAAGAGTAAGACCTTCCGGCGCTATGAAAATATAGGTTACTGTTACAGCCGTCATAAATGTAGCCGGTATTGCCGCCATTATGCAATAGATTTTCTTTTTAGCATATTTAAACAAATAGACGCTGCCAGCCCATAAAACTATAGCCGCAAGAGTCTGATTTGACCAAGCGAAATATCTCCATACAATTTGATAATCAAATTGACTTAGTATTGCGCCTGCTCCCAAAAGCGGAATAGCAATAAGCAATCTCATCTTTACAGGACCTTGGTCAATCTTAAACCAATCGGCAATAGAAAGCCTTGCGCTTCTAAACGCCGTATCGCCGCTTGTTATAGGGCATACTATAACGCCCAACATTGCGAGAACTCCGCCGAAAGTTCCGAGCATTCCGATTGAAATATCATATACGACATTCGCTGGAGCGCCTGCCGCGGCAAGAGCTTGCAAAGTCGGATAGAATGCGCAGCCTGCAGCCGCCCAAATAAGAGCGATTACGCCTTCTGCAATCATTGCTCCGTAGAAAATTTTGCGTCCGTCTCTTTCTGTCTTCATACATCTTGCCATAATAGGAGATTGCGTAGAATGGAAACCGCTGATTGCTCCGCAAGCGACAGTTATGAACATAAACGGCCACAAAGCCATACCTTTTGGATGTTCATTTGTAAATGTGAAGTCAGGCATAGTGTATCCGCCGAATAGAGTTCCGCCGACTATTCCAATCGCCATAATTATCAATACAGCGCCGAATACCGGATAAATTCTTCCGATAATTTGGTCAATAGGAAACATAGTCGCAAGGAAATAATAGATAAAAATAACTATTACCCAAAAACCGAAACCCGATATAATAGGATTAAAGCCTGTGACTTTCGCAAGAAGACCCGCTGGACCAGTCCAGAAGACAGTTCCTACAAAAACCAACAAAATAACTGTGAAAACGCGCATGACCATTTTCATCCCATTGCCGAGATATTTGCCTGAAACTTCAGCAATGCTTGCTCCGTCTTCTCTCAAACTTATCATTCCTGACAAGTAATCGTGAACGCCTCCTGCAAAAACCGACCCAAGAGCAATCCACAAAAACACTTGAGGTCCCCAGAGCGCGCCTCCAACCGCTCCGAAAATAGGACCAAGCCCGGCGATGTTTAAGAGTTGAATTAAGAAAACTTTCCAACTCTTCATCGGGATAAAGTCCACGCCGTCTGGATGCGCAATAGCGGGGGTTTTGCGGTCGTCGGGACCAAATACTTTGTCAACCACCGTGCCATAAGCAAAGTAGCCGATAACCAGAATTGCCAACGCTACAAAAAATGAAACCATGATTTCCTCCTTTGGATTTAACAGGGTTTGCCTGTTTTATTTCTCTAAAAAGCCTTTAAGGCTTTTCAGTTATTAAAAACTAAATTCTTTACTCAGATTGGCGGGATTGTATTGTAATTTTAAAAAAAAAACAAGCAAGGCAATGTCCTCTTTATGCCTTATTTTTCGCGTCATAAGCCAAAGATACGGCTATGGATATGGCGATAATCGTCAAAATTATCAACAGAGACAGCATTGACGATATATGGACATAATGTGAAATGAGCATCTTTATGCCCACAAAAAACAAAATCACCGCTACGCCGATTTTTAAATGGCGGAATTTGTCGGCAAGACCAGCGAGCATAAAATACAGCGCGCGCAAACCCAAAATCGCAAAAATATTGGAACTATATACTATAAATGTATCTCTTGTGATAGAAAGGACGGCGGGAATTGAATCAACTGCAAAAATTATATCGGACAATTCTATTACAAAAACGGCGGCAAGCATTGGAGTTGCATAAAGGACTGCGTTTTCTTTTATAAAAAAGTTTGCCGTTTGAGTATCGGATTTAAGAGGAAAGAGTTTTTTTAGAATTGTAAAGGCTATGTTTTTGCTTGGGTCTTTGTTTTCTTCGCCGCCTTTTAACATCTTTATTCCAGTCCAAATCAAAATAGCGCCGAAAACATAAATCATCCAAGTAAAATTATTGATGAGTTCCACGCCTATAAAGATAAAAAGAAATCTCAAAACAATCGCGCCGATAATGCCGAAAATCAAAACTTTATGCTGATTTTGGGCGGGTATGGCAAAATATGTAAAAATCATCAAGAAAACAAACATATTGTCTATTGAAAGGGAATACTCTACGATATAGCCCGTAAGAAATTCAAAACATTTTTCTTTGCCGAAAGCAAAATATACAGCCGCTGCAAAAAGTAAAGCCAAACTGACCCAAATACAAACCATTTTAGCGGCTTTATTAAGGGTAATCGCTTTTTGATGTTTGCTTGTGATAAAAATATCTATAAAGAAAGCGGTCGCGACGACAATCCAAAAAGCCAGCCACATAATTTGATGAATATCCATTTATATCTCCAATCTCATTCTATAATCATTCATAACAAAACCATGCCCGATTAGCGCGTCTATAGTCTCAACTATTTTAAACCCGATTTTTTTAAAAGACTTTATGGAGTCTGTATTTTCCCTATTTACCGTGAGAGTGATAGATTGGAGTTTGGCGCTTTTGGCAAAATCTTTTATAAAAGAAACCGATTGTTTGCCATAACCTTTAGCGCGGCTTTCTTTCCTTATATATATTTTGCTTAAAAAAAGATTTTTTTCTTGCGGTTGGGGGACGATAGCAAAAAACCCTTCAAAAGAGCCATTATCGGCTTTGAGCAGAAAATAATGATAATTTTCATCTTTTATTTGACGATTGACAGCGGACAAAGATTGGAAATTTTCAAGCATATAATCTATTTGCGCTTGAGAAAGGAGTTTAGAATAATACTCATTCCAAATTTCATCGGCAAGAGAGACAACTGTTTTGATTTGTTCTTGATTTTGAACTTCTATTATTTGCATTAGCCCTCTTCGCTTGTCATTCTGCGCGAAGTCGCAGAATCTATATAATAAATCCTTTTTCAACTTTGCCTTTACTAAAAGCAAAGGCTTGAAGACCTGCATTTCATAGATTCTGCGACTTCGCGCAGAATGACAGGCTTTGTTAGCCCAGAATGACAACCAACAACAAAATTAAAATTGTATTTTTGAGATGCGCTCCACGGCTTCTTTTATTCTTGCGGCGCTTACTGTTAGGGCGAAACGGACATATCCTTCTCCGCTTTTGCCCATACCGTTGCCGGGAGTGCAGACTATTGCGGCTTCGTCAAGAAGTTTTGAAACTGTTTGAGCGGAAGTATAATTTTTTGGAGTTTTTGCCCACACATAAAATGTTGCCTTTGGATTTCTCACTTTCCAGCCGAGTTTTGTTAAACCTTCTACCAAAGCGTCTCTTCTTTCCTTATATATAGTTCTCTGTTTTGCCACGCAATCTTGCGAGGCGCTCAATGCCGTGATTGCCGCCTCTTGCACAGCGCAGAAAACGCCTGAATCATAATTATCTTTTACTGTGGATATGCCTTTTACTATATCTTTATTTCCGCAAACCCAGCCTATGCGCCAGCCCGTCATATTGTAAGTTTTAGATAGAGAATGAAATTCCACGCCGACTTCTTTTGCGCCTTCAACTTCAAGAAAACTCATCGGCTTATCATTATCGTCATAAAAAATCTCAGAATATGCCGCGTCCGCCGCAACGATAATATTGTTTTTCTTTGCAAAATCTATAAGGCTGACATAAAACTCTTTTGGAGCAATAGCCGCTGTGGGATTATTAGGATAATTTACAAAAATGATTTTTGCTTTTTTAACTATATCGGCGGGAATAGAATCTAAATCAGGCAGATAATTATTTTTTTCAAGCAAAGGCATAAAATAAGGGACGCCGTCCGTAAAAATCGTTCCCGTATTATAGACGGGATATCCGGGTTCAGGTATCAAAACAATATCGCCTGGATTTATAAAGCCGAGATGAATATGTCCTATGCCTTCTTTTGAGCCGATTAAAGCGCAAACTTCTTCAGGCTCTAAATCAACGCTAAATCTGCTTTTATACCAATCGCAAACCGCCTTTCTAAAAGACAGCATACCCGCGCCGAAAGGATATTGATGATTTGCAGGTTTTGCGACAGCCTCTTGCATAGCCTTTATAATATGAGGAGGCGTAGGCATATCGGGGTCTCCGACGCCCAAAGAAATAATATCTGCGCCTCTTTTCTTTGCCTCGTTTTTCTTTTTATCTATCTCAATAAAAAGGTAAGGCGGAAGTTTTTTTAATTTTTCATTGTAATTGATTTGCATAACATCTCCTTGTTAGATAGAAAAGAGAAAAGAGGAGAGAGAAAATACGACAACAACTTTGCATTCCCATTCTTTTTTTCTTTCCTAATTTTCTTTATTATTTGCCGTCTTTCCTCTTTTCTCTTTCCTATTTTTCTCTGTCGTTCGCCGTCTTTTCTCTTTCCTATTTCCTATTTTTCTCTGCCGTTTGCCGTCTTGTCTCTTTTCTCTCTTCTCTTTCCTAACTTATTTATTTTAATCCTAATACTGCTTGCATATCGTATAGTCCGCTTTTTTTGTTTGACAGCCATTTTGCGGCTCTTATTGCGCCGGCGGCAAAAGTGTCGCGGCTGTGGGCGCGGTGAGTGAGCTCTATGCGCTCGCCGGGACCCGCAAAATATACTGTGTGTTCGCCCACTATATCGCCTGCGCGCACAGACATTATGCCGATTTCTTCTTTTGTTCTCGCTTTGTTGACGCTATGCCTTTCATAAACAGCGTCTTTTTCTATGTCCCTGCCCAAAGTTTCCGCTATGATTTCAGCAAGCTTTGCGGCAGTGCCTGAGGGGGCGTCTTTTTTCTTATTGTGATGCAGTTCTAACAATTCTATATCATAATCCGACACCGCTTTTGAAACTTCTTGAACAAGTTTAAATAAAAGATTTACTCCGATAGACATATTTGGAGATAAAAGGACGGGTATTTCTTTTGCGGCTTTTGATATTTCCTCTTTTTGAGCGGCGTCAAAACCCGTTGTGCCTATCACTACGGCAGACTTTTTTTGTCTGGCTATTTCCAAGTTTTTTAAAGCGCTTTGAGGATTGGTAAAATCTATCAAAACTGTTTGGCTATTTAGGATTTTGTCTAAATCCTTTGACGGCGATATTATAGGACTGCCTGTCCCAATAGCGGGACTTTCATCAAATTCAACAGCCCCGCCGATTTCTATGTCCTTATCCGCCTTAGCCAAATTCAAAATCGTCTGTCCCATCCTACCTGCCGCTCCGCAAACAACTATTTTCATTTTACCCTCCTCTCTTATATCAATCCATAATCTTTCATTGCTTTTTCTAATTTTGCTTTGTTGGCGTCCGCCATCTCGCACATCGGGAGTCTAAAACCTAAATCGCACATTTTTAATATTGAAGCGGCGGTTTTTACAGGGATAGGATTGGTCTCGCAAAACATTGCTTTTACCAAAGGTAAAAGTTTATAGTTGATTTTTTGCGCCTCTTTTATATTGCCGCTGTTAAAGGCTTTCACCATAGCA
>JAISKX010000031.1 GCA_031260765.1 Endomicrobium sp.
AAATTGTCTCTTGTTTGCCCGTCATAGCGGACAATTCTTGTTCAATTTCCGGTATATGTCTATGCGTTCCGCCGATTTTATAAGCGCGGGCATTGGGATGTTCATTAGCAAAATACTCATTTGCCGCTTTTCGCCCCGCTCCAGAAATCCCGCTTTGAGCGTCTATCACTATATCCGTCAAGTCAACCAGACCATTTTTAATTGCAGGCGCGCAAGCAAGCAAAACGCTTGTAGGATAACAACCCGGATTTGCAATAAGCCTTGCCGTCTTAATTTTTTCAAAATTTAATTCAGACAAACCATAGACAGCCTCAGACAAATATTTGGAAGCGCTATGCTTTATCCCATACCACTTTTCATAAACTTGCGCGCTTGTAATCCTAAAATCCGCAGACAAATCTATAACTTTCACGCCCGCCCCTAAAAGCTGCCCGACAATTGGAAAAGAAGCCGCATGCGGCAAAGCAAGAAAAACAACGGCGCTTGACTTAATAATTTCAGGCAAATTCAAAGGTTTAACTTTCAAATTCAAATCAGCATATTGCGGATAAAAATCTTTCAAATCTCTAACAACAGAATCCGCCCTCCCATAAAGACCTGCAATTTCTATATCTTTATGTTTGGACAGAATTTTTAATAATTCTTCCCCTGTATAACCGCTTATGCCTATTATTGATGCTTTGAACATTTGTTTATTCCTATTTTATCTTGCCATATATCAAAACTACCATCTCGCCTAATATCTCTTTTTTGGACTTCAATTGTTTTATCACGCTTTCTATATTGCCTCTGATGTATTCTTCAAACTTTTTTGTGATTTCTCGGGCTATGCACATTTGGGCTTGGGCGCCGAAAACTTCAAGACAGAGTTCCACAGTTTTTATAATTCTGTGCGGGGACTCGTAGAAAATGATTGTTTTGTCTAATGAGGCGGCTTGGGAAAGTTCTTTTTTCATTTTGCCTGACTTTTTCTTTAAGAAACCGCAAAAAATATATCCGTCTGTCGGAAGTCCCGACCCCACCAAAGCCGTAATAGCCGCGCTTGCCCCGGGCAAAACTTCTATAATTATTCCATTATCAATAGCCGCTTTGACGAGAATATAGCCCGGGTCTGATATTGCCGGCATACCGGCGTCTGATATCAAAGCAATGTCAGAACCATTTAAGATTTTATTGATGATTTCAGGCACGCGCTTTTGCTGATTATAAGAATAAAAACTTATAAGCGGCTTAGAAATCTCAAAGTGATTTAGGAGTTTTATACTTTGGCGGGTGTCTTCGCAAGCTATCAAACCGCATTCTTTAAGAACTCTCAAAGCCCTAATCGTAATATCTTCTAAATTGCCTATCGGCGTTGGAACTATAAATAATTTTCCGCTCATTTTTACTCATTAAAAATAGCCCGCTCGCTGCAAGCGGACTATTTCATTTTTTAGAGTTAAATTGTCATTCTGCGCGAAGTCGCAGAATCCATATAATAAACTCCATTTTGACTACTAACAACAAAGGCTTGACTAACTGCATAAAATAGATCCTGCGGCTTCGCGCAGAATGACAACACAACTATTTATATACTCTATAATCTATATTTGGAAATATATTGTTTTTGCTTTCCAAATCTGCCAAATATGCCTCGTCTATGCTATTGCCTTTTATTTGGTCATAGAGATTTGAGAGAGCGCCTATGTGCTGAGTTGTTCTTTTTTCGGCATATTCAACCATAGTGCCTGTTGACATTATAAAAGCCCAATCGGA
This sequence comes from Endomicrobium sp., assembly GCA_031260765.1. Classification (GTDB taxonomy): domain Bacteria; phylum Elusimicrobiota; class Endomicrobiia; order Endomicrobiales; family Endomicrobiaceae; genus Parendomicrobium. The sequence goes on from JAISKX010000031.1 coordinate 1,756, forward strand.
ACTTTGAGCAAGCAAAAGCTCGCGCGCCGCTTGATTTAAAGCTCTCTGCAGAACGCCGTCAGAATCTGGAAATTTGTCTGCCAATTCAATCATTTTATCAGCGGCTTTATGCAAATGCCTATAAATATAATCATTTGAAGCATTTAGCCAAACTTCATAATACCCTTTATCTCCCCAAGAAGAAGATGCAGGCGACGCGACTTGATTTGACGGATATTTGTCAAGATATTCAATAGGCGTAATTGTTTTTACTATATTTTGGTCATAGTGCATTTTTCTAAAAATATATTCTAAAAATTTGGGACCCTCAAACCACCAATGACCAAACAATTCCGCATCATACATAGACACAATAAGAGGCTGTCTATCAAAAACCTCAGCCAAATGCTCTATTTGCTTTGTCCTATTAAATAAAAAATTCCCAGCATGAGAAGCCGCTTTTTCATCGGCATTATAAGGATTATAAGGCTGCTTATCTCCAAGCGAAACTTTACCTGTGATTTTGTGATATTTGACGCCTATATTTCTACGGACGCCGTCGGAATGCAAATAAGGTTTGATATATTCATAGTCCAAATCATAACCCAAATCTCTATAAAATTCTCTGTAATCTAAATCTCCCGGATATCCAGAATCCGCGCTCCAAACTTGATGCGCAGTTTCCATATCCCTTGAGAACACAGCCGTTCCGCTTTGACAATATATAGGAGCAAAAACCCCGTATTTTGGTCTCGGCGTAGAGAAAAGTATGCCGTGAGTCTCTAAAAAGAAAAATCTTATGCCCTCTTCTTTTAAAATCTTATCAATGCCGGAATAATAAGCGCACTCTGCAAGCCATATACCGCGCGGGCGTCTGCCGAAATGCCTTTCATAATCTTTGCAAGCAACTTGAATTTGCGCTCTTTGGGCTTTTTCATTGTTCATCAAAGGCAAAAAACCGTGAGTGGCGCAACAAGTGATGATTTCAAGTTTTCCCAAATCCTGCAATTTTTTAAAACCATTTAAGATATTGCCATTGTATTTTTCCCAAAGGTTTTTACAATCAATAAAATTGTCATGATACATTTGCACAGCGGGACGAAACTCAGGAGCGTTTTTGACGCGGTCAAATTCTTTGCCTATAAGTTCTATGTTTTTGTTTAACCTTTGATAATAGCGGGATTGCAAAAGCGGGTCTGCAAGCATATTTGCAAGGGTAGGAGAAATAGTCATAGACAATTTAAAATCAACGCCGTCTCTTAAAAGCCTCTCAAAAACAGATAAAAGAGGCAGATAAGTTTCTGAAATAGCCTCATAAAGCCAATCTTCTTCTAAAAAATCTTCAAACTCAGGATGTCTAACGAAGGGGAGATGAGCGTGCAACTGCAAACACCAAAAACCTTTAGGTTCCATTTTCTACCTCTTTTGTTGCTTTATTTGTGAAAACGACCCCGGCATCATGCTATATTCTTTCCACTTTTCACTCATGAGTTTCATAAAATCAAGCGAAGTAGCCCCATGTCCCAACTTAAACCATCTCAAGGATTCCTCAGTAATATCAATAGAACCCCAAACTTCATCTGTAATATCAGATACTCCATATCTCGGCATCTCAACAACATTGGAGCGGGCGGCAGATATAAATCTTCCGTCTTTTAAGAAAAAGCCCAAATCTGCGCATACTGAACGATTATATTCGCCCAAATCCACATACCAACTTATATTGTGAATGCCTACATGAATGTCAAAAAACTTATTGGCATTAGAGCCGTCAAAAACTATCCCAGAAACATCATAAATTCTAAGAGCAATATAATTGGGATTAAAAGCATCGCCATAAATCTTTGAAATTCCTTCAACAGTCCCTTGGGAAATCTCCCAATAGGAATACAACCAAGTATTATCCCTCGGCAAAAGAACTACTTTGGTATCGCCATAAACTCTTGGAAGACTGCTTTTATAATCAATTTTTACTACTGCTGGATTGCCTAAGGCAGGAATTTTTGAACTAAGATGAGAACTTGGATTTGAAGTCATAAATCTATCTCCTTTGAGACTTTACTTCTTTAAAATATATGTGTTTTTGTGGGATTGGTGCGGATTTTATCTTATTGACAGGGTATAGTCAAACGACTATATAGGAAAATAGGGAGAAAATCTATTATCTCTTTGCATATACAAAATAATTCATATTTGGTTCTTTATTTGGGCTAAATTGATGAGATAGCGGCGTGATAGAGGCTGGTTTGCCGTTTAGACTGCCGTCAACATAGGGAACATCGGCTTTAAACCCTTGGCTCCAATACATAAATCTTTTACCTGCTAAGAGGGCTATATGTCCGCTTCTTTTGCTATGAGTATTATAAGTTACTATTACTATTTTTCCAGCTCGGACGAGTTTGTGGGCTTCTTTGTGATTTAATTTCTTGTTTGACAATCTGGGTATTTTTTTCCAATTGGAGGATTTTGACATATAATTATCTAAACCATTGGCATTTGCTTGGGGCAAATATACTCTCTGTTTTGACATTTGATTGATGACATAGGTATTACATTGCAAAGGAGAGCGCCGCGCAGCGCAAGCTGACATCAATATAAAAACCAAAGCGATTAGAAATAAAAATTTGATGCGCTTTTTCATAAGCGCCTCTCCTTTGCAATAACTTATCTTATAAAGTTTGTCCTTGCTTTTGTTTCTGTAAATTTAGGCAATTCTATCCCTGATTTTTTGGCTTGCTCTATGCACTTTAACAGCCATGCCGTATTTTTGCCCAAAATACGCATAACTTGCATACCTTCCAAATCCTGAGCGACTTCTTGCGGCGTATTGCCGTGAACCATATTCCAATATTGGGAAGATACAACAATCA
>JAISKX010000059.1 GCA_031260765.1 Endomicrobium sp.
AAATTCCCTTGCTCTTTTAACCATTTGAGATTTTGTTCAGAACCTATTCTATATAGATTATCGATTATCGCAAGTTCAAATCCTTGCTTTATTGCATTGCCCGCCAAATTGCTGCCGACAAAACCGCAGCCGCCTGTAATTAAAAGTTTCATTTAGCATACTCCAATTTAATAATTTCTTTTATGCCGTCTTCAAAACTAACTTTCGGTTTCCAGCCAAGAGCGGATAAAGATTTCGGATTTGTTTTTGTTTCCATAGGCTCTGCTCTTCTGTAAGCAATGGCGCCGAAATTAAATTGCGTCTTTGTTTTTGTAATTCTTTTTATTTTTAAAACAGCGGCTTTGAGGCTTTGGTATTTGCCAAAACCTGCGTCGTATTCTTTAAATCCGCAGTCTGAAACGGCTATTATTTTTATATATGCGGCAATAACATCATCAATATAAATAAAATCTCTTTTTTGCTTGCATGGAGACAGACTAAGACTATGGACATTTTTCATACAATTATCAATTAAAAACGGCAGGAATTTGATTTTGTTTTCATAAGGACCGTAAATATAATCAAAAGATAAATTTGCTATATCTATATCTTTTGAATATTCTTTTAGGCATTGTAAAAATTGTTGTTTAGAAATAGCATAATTGCGGTTTATTTTATCATCCGTTAAGGGCAAAACCGTTCCTGTGTTTATAAATCTCTTGACTTTATTTTTGACCGCAAAGTCCAACAATTCCAAAGGCATTGACACATTTGTTTTAAAAACATCTAAAAATGACCCGCCTTTTCTGCCATAGTCCGTCGCCGTATGGACAATTAAATCAATATCTTTATTTTGAGAAAAAATATCCGCCGTCTTACATTTATCAATATCATAAACTTTTGTTTTTAAAATTTCCTTTTTGATTCTAAAATTATCGGAAGAACTTCTTTTAATAATTATTATTTTATGATTGCGTTTAATAAATTCTTTTAACAGATAACTTCCTAAAAATCCCGCCGCTCCAGTGAGCAATATCTTCATTTATATAGTCCTCTCTTATTTACACAGCCGAAAACTTCTTTGATTTTATCTATCATAAAATCAAGAGATTCTTTTGTCATAGCGGGATAAACTCCTACCCAGAAACTGTTTTTCATAATCAAATCTGTATTTTTTAAAGAGCCTATAACTCTGTATTTGGTTTTATCTTGTCTAATAGAGTCAAAGCAAGGCTGTTTTACGATATTGCCGGCAAAAAGCAACCTTGTCTGTATTTTATTTTGTTCTAAAAAAGCCGTCGCTTCATCTCTTGAGATTTTACAGTTTTCTTTTATTGTGATTAAAAATCCAAACCATGACGGATTTGAATTTTCTTGAGGCTGCGGTAGATATAAAATATCTAATAAACATTTAAGATGAGCATAAAGATAGCGCCAATTAGCTTGTCTTTTTGCGATAAAATCAGGAAGTTTCTTTAATTGAGCGGCGCCTATAGCGGCTTGTAAATCTGTGGCTTTTAAATTGTATCCGAAATGAGAATATGTATATTTATGGTCATAACCTTTTGGAAGCAAACCGAATTGTCCATCAAATCTATGTCCGCAAAAATTGTCTTTCCCGCTCGGGCAAACGCAGTCTCTGCCCCAATCTCTTAAAGAAAGCATGATTTTATTTAATAGAGGATTGTTAGTATAAACTGCTCCACCTTCGCCTGTAGTTATGTGATGAGGAGGATAAAAACTTGAAGTTCCTATATCGCCTATGGTTCCGCTATAATGCCATTTTCCATCCATACTATATTTAGTTCCGAGAGAATCGCAATTATATTCTATAAGCCATAATTTGTTTTCGTCGCAAAATTTTCGCACTGCTTTTAAATTGAATGGATTGCCCAAAGTATGAGCTAACATCACAGCTTTTGTCTTTTTTGACAGCGCCTTTTCTAATAGGGATATATCTATATTGTATTGAGGTATTGTTATATCTATAAAAACTGGAACTGCGCCATATATGAGAATAGGCGATATTGTGGTGGGAAAACCGCAAGCTGCGGTAATAATTTCGTCGCCGTTTTTAACCGTCCTTTCGCCAAGCAAAGGCGAAGTTAAAGCGGAAAAAGCCAAAAGATTTGCCGACGACCCAGAATTTACGAATAAGCAATATTTAATTTTTAAAAACTTCGCAAGTGCTTTTTGAAATTTGTCAGTCCATTTCCCGCTCGTAAGCCAAAAATCCAAAGAGGCATCAATGAGATTTTTGATTTCTTCAAAATCAAAAACCCGTCCGGCATAAGAAATTCTATCGCCTTTTTTATATTTTTTAGGACTATGGAAAGCATTGGAATAATTCTCAATGAGTTTGAAAATCTTTTTTCTTAATTTAGTTTCATCCACAGATTAATCCTTATATTGATTTGTTTGCCGCTGATTAAATCAGCGGATAATTTGCATCTCTCGCATTCATTATATGCGGTTCTGGTAAAAGCCATTGTATGCCTAATTTGGGGTCATTGTATCTAATCCCTGCATAATAATCCGGCATAAAATCTTGAGACACTTGATAATAAATAATAGTATTGTCTTGCAAAGTCTCAAACCCATGCGCGCAATTTTTGGGAATATAAGTCATTTTATTGTTTTGCGCCGATAATTGAACTCCGCACCACTTTAAATATGTAGGGCTTGTCCGCCTTAAATCTACTATAACATCAAAAAAAGAGCCTTGAAAGCAAGACACAATTTTAATTTCTGAATAAGGCTCTTTTTGATAGTGCATTCCTCTGAGAACGCCCTTTTTATAGTTTTTTGATATATTGCATTGCTTAATGTCAAAATCAAGACCGCAATCAAACAATTCTTTTTTACAAAACTGTCTTGAAAAAGAGCCTCTCTCATCTTTATTCTCTTCTGTTTCTATAATAAATGCGCCTTCAATAGGCAATTTAACAAATTTCATAATATAGCGCTCTCTTTCCTTTGTTTTATGCATTTGTTATAAAAAGAATACAGCGCATCTGCAAAAAGCATAAAAAATATTATCCAAAATGCTCCTCTTGAAACCCACATTTGCGTGCGTATCCCATAGGAAAGAGAAGGAAATTGATATGCTTGTAACAACAAAACAAATGCTAACAAATAAACCATATTTTTTTTCATATCAAAGTTGAACCCATCTCCAAAATCAATGATTTTATGATTTTCATTTAAAAACATGGCGACTATTACAAAGAAATAAGTAAGAGTCGCGTGTGTTCCAGCAAAAATAAGCATGCCGGAGCAAATCAAAAAACCGATTTTTTTCCACTGAACATGTTGAAAATATCCCGCAATAATACCTATTATTGAAAAAGGATATACAATTAATAATTTTATAATGTATTGTATATTGCTATCATTCTCAAAAACTTTTCTTTGCACAGCAAACGGAAATGCTGCATCGCTCCCTCTGTATAAGGCGGCAGACAGCCATTGTGCGACATTTTCTATAAAACCATGCTCTTGAGTAAAGAAAAAGAAAGGAATGATTGCGAATATTAAAAAGTATATTATAATTCTTAAAGATTCTTTATATTGTTTATCATAT
>JAISKX010000046.1 GCA_031260765.1 Endomicrobium sp.
GAGGCTTTTGTTTTACTTGAAGCAAAAGAAAAAAGCGTTGAACTCGCCGTCCAAAATTACGATGTGATTAGTTACCGCTATCAAAACAATCTGGCATTGATAACAGAACTTCTTGACGCTTCAACGCAAAAATTAGACGCTCAGTTGCAAGCAATCAATGCGCAAATCAATATTGTTTTCAATTACTACAAAATAAAATACATCATAGGGGTTTTATAATTGTGGATAGTAAAAGACAAAAACTGCAACGGCTTTTTTAGCGTTCATTGGGAAGATAAGGTTTCATTTGGGCAGAGTTTGCCGCCTTGCTGTCGGATACGAGGACATTCGGGGCTAATTTTTAAGGGAAATTCAAAACTTGCGGCAGATAAAAGATTTAAAGGAAAGCCGCTTCGGACAGATTGAATTTCTCAACCTTAAAAATTAGCCCCTCATAGACGCGTCCTCTTTGGGGTTGCCTAAGGCATATATCGCGCTTGCGTTTGCCTCAGAAATGGCGCAATACAAGGAAGAGTGACGACGCAATAGCGGGACTATTGATAGGAGCGCTGACGCGGTAGTGCGCCATTTATGAGGCAAACCCCTACGGGGCTACACGACTTTTTTGATAATTTTGTCCATTTTGCTTGTGAAATATGTCCTGATATTCCCCCGCGCAAAACAGCCAAAATTCTCTAAAAAATTCTAGTAGCGCAAGTGCGATATATGCTTTAGGCAACCCCTTATCCGACAGCAAGGCGGCAAACTCTATGGTCGGTGCGGTCAATCAGTGGGGGAAGAGGCAAAGGCAAGGACAAATAGTCCATAGTCTTATAGAGGTTCGCAAAGCGAACTCAGAAACCTCTCCATTAGGGAGAGGTCGGCGCGAAGCGACGGGTGAGGGCGCAACGCAGAGCGGCAGTTGCCAGTTGTTTTTAAAACCTTTTGCTTCACAATCAATCAACAAAATATATATTTACTCTTGGAATATACTCCTTGTCCTTTATAATACATATTTGCCAAACTACTTTGATAATCTGCATATTCTCGTTCCGTTTTTGCTTTTATCTCTGCAAAAGTATCTGCATAGACTATTGCCGACCAACTCAAAAAACAAGACATCAACAACAAAACCTAAACTACTTCTTTAATTCTTTTCATTTTTTCAATCCCCTTTTTATACTTCTATTTATTTTATGCCCAACAAAAAAGCGGCAATCACCATGAGATTTACAACATAAACTCATCAATAAATCATTTTTACTAATCGAATAATCCAAAAAATCATTAAACAAGAAAATGTTATTTTGTTTATGAACCCAAAAATCTTAATTTCTTGTATCCATTGCAAACCATATCTTGTCCATGCGAAAAAACCAAAATATGCAAAAAATATAATGCAATCAAATAAAATTAAAACGGATATGGGATTCTCCATAAGTATTATGTTGAAATTGCCATTGAGCAATTGCGCTATTGAGGTTCTTACGCCGCAACCTGGGCAGGGAAGGCTTAAATATCTTTGAAATAAACAAAAACTTATCCCCTTGCCAAAATTTATAAATGGCAATACTATGGCTCCGAAAAGGAAAACAAAAAACATCAAAGCCATTTTTATACGCCATATATTTTGTTGTGATTGCATGGTTTTTGTTATGTTCAAAGTTACATCTGTTTGCCCACTTCAGCGCAGGCTCTCATTAGAACTGCAGAAAATATAAAGAATGCGTATAACAAAGAACCAACTATAGAGAATATTGTTATAACAACTTTATTCGTAGAAGAATGCTCATTATTAAAAGTAGTATTACAATGATGACATGTTGTTGGTCCTCTGCCTGCCAAAAACGATACTAATCCAACGGGGAAAAAACATATTGCCAATATTATCTGCCATGCTGCAAAATTGCCTTTTTGTATTAAATTACCACATTTGGGACATTTTATGATTGCCATTTTATTTTACCTCCCCTGTTGTTAAAAATATTACGAGTCTCACAAAGCATGCTATCAATATAAGCGCTTCAATACCTATTACTACCCCGACTGCTGTTGACATCATTTCGGTTTTAAACACAGTATTGCATTTATAACATACTGAAGGTTTCCTCCCAGCTAAAAGCGCTAAGAATCCCAATCCTGATGTAAAGAAACAAATCACTAGTATGTATTGCCATACTTCAAAAGTTTCTTTTTTTACCATTGCTCCGCATTTAGGACATACTACAACATTCTTCCCATAATTTTGTTCCATACAATCTCCTTTTTGATTTGATAAATTAGCGCTTAATGTATCTGATGTTTGATTTTCTGTAACTTCAGGCTGGGGTTTATCCATTTTGTCAACCATCATATTTTTCACATCATCAACAGAATACTTAACTCCACAATTTTGACAGACAAAAAGTCCATCTTGTTTGATTAAATCTGTGCTTTTACACATTTCACACACGATTTGTTTCATAATACTTCCTCCTTAATATAGTTCTATGTATTGTTGTTTTAATGAACCAAATTCTCCATTAAGAACAAGCCTATATTTTTTATTCTTTGGAACATCAAAAACAATATATCCTTTTACTCCTGCTCCAGAATTTAGATTTGTCATAAATAAAGCATATCCATCTAAATAAATCCCCGCTCTATAATCGGGGTCATATTTGTTTTCATTTTCATCAATTAAATGAAACGACATAATCATTCTTGCTATCTTATCCCCATTAAATACCGCCGTATCAATTATTAAAAAGTTTGCTCTTGCTCTTATATAGAGATATTTTTCATTGCCTATAGATTCACGCCATTCTATTTTATTCACACGATATTCCATATTTCCAACTTGGACAATATCATTTATTTTGTGATTGCTATTTAATTGCGTTTTCTGCGCGCTATTAACAATAGGTTGCATAGATTGCGGCGATTTTTTAGAATTCCAAAGCACAAAGATAAGTATTCCAATAATAACAGCAATCAACATAATAAGCATTATATTTCTATTTGAAATTCGCGCTTTTTGCATTTTATAATGCTCTGCATAAACATTATCAAGAACTTTGTTCGTTTCAGGGACTATCTTCTTTTTGGCTGATTCAACAGAATATTTCGCTCCGCATTTTTGACAGATAATAACTCCGTTCTGTTTAATTAAATCTATGCTTTGACACACTTCGCAAATAATCTGTTTCATAAAACCTTCTTTTTATTGTTTTCATTTGAATTTAAAATTCCAAAAGTCAGCAAAATTGACATAACAATAAGCAATACGCCGGCAAGACCAAAAATACAAAATTTTATAAATGTGAAATTTACTCCTATTGCTATATTGTAAATCCCGAAGTAAGCAGAAAGAACATTGTAAAGAAAATATCCTCCAAGTATTAAAGCAAGAGTCCCTGAAATCAATCTCAATATCTTATAATCCTTCTTTGAAATGAGCCGCTCTAAAAAATCAACTTTATTGCTGAATTTTTCAATAACTAAACTCAAAATTCCAAAATTCAGCGAAATTGACATAGTAACAAGCAATATGCCGATAAGACAAAAAATACAGGATTTTACAAAGAGGGCATTGAACCCTATTACTACTACATCGTAAGTCCCAAAATAAGTAGAAAGAGCATTGTAAAGAAGATATCCTCCAAGTATTAAAGCAATGCCCCCTAAAATCAACCTCAATATCTTATAATCATTTTGCGGAATCCGCCTCTCTAAAAAAACATCTTTGTTGTCGTCTTGACCCATAACATTATTGGCTCTGTCGTTTTCCTCAAACATAATATTCTTTATTTCCTGAGCAGAATATTTTGCCCCACAATGCCTACAAACAATAATCCCGTCTTTTTTCATTAAATCTGCGCTTTTACATATCTCACAAGCAATTTGCTTCATACAACCTCCTTTTTATACCTACATTTATTTTACAAACCAACAAAAAAGCGGCTTTCCTTTTGATAAAGGAGTGCCGCTATAAATAAAAAACGGCGATTATCTAAGCCATAGTAGTAACTCGGATAATCGCCGCTTATCCCGTTTCCGTGCGAGGAAACGGGATGAAGCATGCGATTACTTGTGGACTACTATGTGCCTTATGGGTTTTTACCCATCCAGCGTAACGCAGGCTCTCCCTGCGCTTCCAACAAATA
>JAISKX010000140.1 GCA_031260765.1 Endomicrobium sp.
CATAATATCTCCTTTTTATAAAGTAAATGGATTATAGCAAAAAAGGTATTTGCCCGCTTATGGAAACTGTGAAGGAGGTCTTTTTTGTCTATTTTTTGCTATAATCCGCGCCGTGTTTAAAAACAATCGGGCATAAGCCTGATGTTTAAAAAGGAGAAAAAAATGAAAAAAGTATTTGGTCTTGCAGTTGTATTTGTTTTTGCCGCGATTTTGTCGGCTTGCGGAGGAGGAGCCGCATTGAAAAATGCTCCTAAGGTAACGATTTTGGAAACTATGCCTGCTAATGCATCCACTCCTAAATGGGTAGAAAAAACTGAAGATTTCTGGGAAGAAAAAGGCGCCTATTTTTACCGCGGCATATCGGAAGGAATGACAAATGTTCAAGCTTCAAGAAGAGCCGCTCAAGCATCGGCTTTTACCGCTTTGGCAGAACAAGTAAAAGTTACAGTCCGCAATGAATTCTCAAATGCTCTTGAGAGTTCCTCTTACAATCCGAACTCAGGCGGATATCTCAAAGATGTTTTCTTTTCTGTAGTTGATAATCTCACTATAAGCGGAGCTGTTGTAGCGGAAAGTTTTTCTCAAAGGGTGTCCGAAAGCTCTGAAACAGAAAACAAACTCTATTGGCGTTCTTTTGTTTTAGCAAGGATTAATGCTGAGGATTATAAGAAATTAGTTCAATCTGCTTTTGATAAAACAGAAAAACAAGTAGGCGCTAATGCGAGCGCAAAAGAATTGGCAAAAGAAGTTGAAAATAGATTCTTTGAAGTTCAAAACGCCAAATAATAATCATGAAAATACTTAAAATTTCAATCATTTTTGTAATAGCGGCTGTCTTGGGAGCATGCGCGACCGCTCCCAAAACAGCCGTTTTAAATGACGATACAAATCCGAGAAATCTATCTTGGCTCGGCAAAACTTGGGCTGAAGGCTCTTTACTCTATGCAGGCGGCATATCCGGCGAATGCGATAATTTACAACAAGCAAGACAGCAGGCTTATACAGATGCTTTAAGGAAAATTGCCGAATATGCAGGAATGACTATTTCCAATAGCTCTTTTTTTGCGCTATCCGCAAACGGCAGCAATATGGCTGACTATTCAAATATGTCTTTAGAGGAAACTTCTCTATCAAAAGCGCAAATCAAAGAGTTTGAATATAGTAAAACCACAATTGGAAAATTTGTCGGCTATGCTTTAGTTCAATACGATACGAAATTGCTTGATGAAGAGAAGAAACGCAAAGCAGAATTGGAAAAGCAAAGACAAGAGGAAATAGCAAATCGCCGCAAATTAGGAAAACTCGCCATAATAGCCCCGAAATCTCTAACTATTCTTGTTTCCGACCTAAAGCAATTTTTACAACAAGAAGGCTATTTAATATCCGAAGACGGCGCCCCCATAACGGTAGCCATTATAGATGAAGAATACATAGCCCGCTCAGGCGGCTGGACTGCGACAGTAAAAACGGAATTTAATCTAAACGGCAGAATCATATCAACGCAAGCCAGCGGTTTTGGCAAAACAAAACAAGAAGCCTTAATAGAATCAACACGCAGATGGATAGATTACTTCAAAGACGACTACAAAAAATAATCAAATAGCTGATAAAAAGAAAAAAAGCCTGTCTCAAATTGAAATTGAGACAGGCTTTTTTGTATTGATAGCAGTTGATTAATTGTCGCGGCTATACCAATGGGGGTGGAAGAAATCTAAATGACAGGTTTCGCCGGCATTGGGTCCCGGCTCTTTTCTGCCTTTTTGAATACGGATTTCCGTTCCATCTACATCTATAGCATAGTCTATGATTTCGCCCAAGAAACTCTTTCTTTTTGTAATGCCGGGAATGCCGCCTTCTGATAAAAAGCCGATTTCCGAAGGTCTTGATGCAAGAACTATGTCTTTTTGATTTTTTAGAGCATTGTCTATTGGATATTTGCCATAGGAGATTATACCGCTGTCTTTTGTCTTTATGCCATTGTCTGCAATAGACACATTTAAGAAATTGGACAAGCCTATGAAACTGAAAACAAATTTGTTTGCAGGCTCATTATAGACTTTTAACGGAGAGTCTATCTGTTGAACAACGCCCAATTTCATCACTAAAATCCTATCTGAAAGAGCCATAGCCTCGCTTTGGTCATGGGTCACATAGATGATTGCAAAACCATAATGCTTTTGAAGGTCTTTGATTTCAAAACGCATTTCTTCGCGCAAATGAGGGTCAAGGCTGGAAAGAGGCTCGTCTAAAAGCATAACTTTGGGATTGATAGCCAAAGCTCTTGCCAAAGCCACGCGCTGTTTGCCGCCACCCGATAAATCCGCAGGACTTTTTTTGGCGGCGTCTAAAAGATTTGTGTGCTTTAAGGCTTCATTTGTGCGTTTTACAATCTCATCTTTTTTGAGTTTTTTAAGTTTCAACGGAAAAGCCACATTCTCATATACTGACAAATGGGGCCATACCGCAAAGGCTTGAAAAACCATACCAAAATCTCTCTTTTCAGGAGGGAGATAATATCCTTTCTTTTTAGAGCTCAGGATTTTATCGCCTGCATAGATTTCGCCGCCATCAATATCTTCAAAACCCGCTATCATTCTGAGAGTTGTTGTTTTGCCGCAGCCCGAAGGACCGAGCATTGAAAAACATTCCCCTTCGCCGATTTCAAAATTTAGATTATTGACGGCTATTACTTCTCCAAACTTTTTTGTTACTTCTAATAATTTTATATATGACATTTTTGCCTTCCTTTTTAATGATTTCCTAAGGAGATTGCGGGGCAAGCCCGCAATGACGACAGAAGAAATCCTATTGTTGTTTTGCGCCTAAAACTTTTTTGATAAAAAGTTGTCCTAATACTATTATGATTAAGGCTATGCCTGCAAGAGCCGCAGAATATACAGTCTCGCCGTCTTCATTGAGAGTGTAAATGGCAACTCCCAAAGTTCTTGTAGCCGGCGAATACAGCATTACGGAAACTGTCAACTCTCTTAAAGCGGGCAAGAAAATAAGAAAGAAAGCCGAAAGCATACCGGGACGCACAAGAGGCAAAACAATATCTTTTAGCGTCTGTCCCATAGTCGCGCCGCAGGCTTGAGCCGCCTCCATAAGACTGTCGTGAACTTGCGATAATGCCGCCTTATTTGCTTGCAGAGAGAATGCCATATAGCGGGCTATATAAGCGACAAGGATAATCCATACTGTATTGTATAGATTGACGCCGAATTTTCCGCTCCATGCCAAAATCACGCCTAAGGCGATTACAGAACCCGGCACAGAAAAAGGAAGAACGCCTAAGAATTCCAAAACTCCTTTGCCGCGCACTTTCATCTTTACAAGAACATAGGAAATCATAACGCCTGCAAACATCGTAATCACAGCAGCCGCAAAACCCAAAGTTACGCTGTTAAAGATAGCGTCTTTGGTCAATTGCCACTCAAAGAGAACGAAATGATAATTTGCAAGACTTAGATTTTCCATAGTGAAAGGCAAACCGTAAGTTTTGAGACCGCCCACTAAGAAAATAGTTGCAGTAGGCAAAATTATGGTGAAGGCTATATATCCCAAACATAAAAATAACAGAGGATATCTTAACCCTCGCAATTTCAATTCCACAGGTCTAAAACTTTTTCCCCCTATGATTTGATATTTGCCGCTGCCGAGAACTTTTCTTTGCACCCATATAATACAAGCGGCGGATATAATCAAAACTGAGGCAAGAACAGTCGCAGTTCTTATGGATTGGAAATTGCCCGCGCTTGCGTGGATTTTTTCATATATCAAAGTAGGGATATTGAAAATTCCATGCTCCATACCGAGCACAGCCACAGTGCCGAAATGCGCCATAGAATAGAGCATTATCAACAAAGCGCCCGATATGACTGAGGGCAAAACAAGAGGAATTGTGATTTTCCTTGTGATTGTAAAAAGTCCTGCGCCTGAGATTCTTGCGCTTTCTTCAAGAGTAGGATCCATTCTTTCAAGAGCGCCTGAAACTTGTATGAAAACAAAAGGAAAAAGATACATCGTTTCCACAAGCATCATTCCCAAATATGAATAGATATTAAAGACAGGGTCGGAAAAACCCAAAGTGTCCATAAAAAATCTATTGATATAGCCTGCGCGGGGATTTAAAAGCATTTTCCAAGCGATAGCGCCTATAAAAGAAGGCAGCATAAAAGGAACAAGGAAAACGATTTTCATAAAACCCTTAAAAGGCAAATCTGTGCGGGTTACAAGCCAAGCAAAAAATGTGCCTACGATTGTGCTAAAAAGCGTTGTGCCTGAAGCGATAAAAACTGAATTCAACAGCGCTTGATAGGTTTCTTTATTGGACACAACAGCGACAATGTCTTTGACATTTAGAGTCCCGCCGCCGAAAAAGGCATTAAACAAAAT
>JAISKX010000163.1 GCA_031260765.1 Endomicrobium sp.
GGGGGTAGTCTCGGCAAAAGAAAAACTTGCCTCTGTTTGGGGCAAAGGCAAGTTAAAAATTATTATTGAAAAGACAATTATTGAAAACATTAAATTTCCTTTGAAACAGTATCAACAAAAATTTTAGCGTCAGCTAACAGAGATATGGTTTTTTCTATATTAGGAACATATACGGCATCATAATCACTTTTATGTCTATATAAGAAGGCGCTTTCATAAGTCCTATATATCTCATTACTAAAGATTTTATCTTCATGTATAAATTTTTTGTTAAACCAACCCATCAATTTAGAATGTTTTGAAGTTTTAAAATCGTATTTATATCCCAATGCCATTACAATATAAAAAACAGCATAATAAATTCTATTGAGCGCAGTTTCAAGCAAATTGTTTTTAATATTTATTTCTGCCGATTTTAGGGCAGTTTTTGATTTCTCAATATAAATTTTGACTAATTCTTCATTAAGCGGCTGCATAAAACACCCCTTTATTGACTACTTCATCGTGAAATACATAATTGCGTTCTAATTCCTTTCTTGTCATAGGATGTAAATCAAGGAATAGGTCATACTTGTAATCTAATAGAGATGCTATATCCCAAATTTTACCTAATTTCTCTTTATCTTCTGCATCAACAATTGCGACAATATCCACATCGCTATCTTCATTGGGTTTTCCATTGACTTGGGAACCAAATACATATAATCCTTCAAAATCTTCAAAAGAATTTTTTAAAGCCGTATTCAATTCGCAGGCAATTTCATTTATTTTGTCTTTCATAATATATCTCTCTATTTGATTTTTGGACGGCGGGATTATATATAAAAGCCTATTGAAATACAATCAATTGACAAAAGCGCGGCATTTTTATTGATGAAAATGCGGGTATTTTATTGACAAAAGCGCGGATTTAAGCGATAGAATGCTTCAGACAAAATTTAGCGGCAGATAAAACTGTGATAGGTATCATCCTAATACAGCGGAGAACAAACGCTTGTCTATAAAAAGAATAATTTTATTGTTCCTATTTTTTTGTTGTGGAGTTAGGGCAAATATCTAATTCAACTTAGTATTATTTTTATTTCATAAAAGATAAACTAATACCTGCAGTTTTTATGGTTCGGGCGTCAAAGTTTGTTGTTCCCGCAGGCAACATTATTACATTGACGCTGTATTGAGGTTTTTTGAGGATATCTACTTCGCAATCAAAATAGTTTTGTTTTGAGAAACCCTGTGTTTTTATTACTTTTTTATTATCAATAAGTTCAAAATAATATAAAGCATCGCTTTGAGTGTTTAGCGCGGTATATCGCCATTTTCCATTGTCTATTTCATCCATCTTATTTCCAGCCCACATAAAAACACTATTATCTATTTCCCAACCAGTTCGTTCTTGTATAAGTTTTGCATAATAAAGAGTTGTTTTTAGCGCTCCTGAGTAATTCATGTGACTGGCAACTTCAGATGCATTGAGACCAATTTCTTCATAGTTGTCAATCAAATCATCATAATATTTTATTTCAGGATTTTCTTTTAATAGCTTATTTTTTTCATTTATTTCAGTTTTCGCTGAAGGAGGCGTATATACCCAAATTTCAATTCCACTCTCTGATGCCAAATCAATAATTTTTCTCAGTGTAGTAATATCATTGCGTTTCATCAGACTAATCCTAGTAGGTTTGAACTCTCCTCTATAATTATGAAAATAATGATGGTTTCCATATTCGTCAAAAAATTTTAAAGCATACCTCTTTTTATCCCATCTTGCCCAAGTATTTACGGGATTGCGAAATAATTGAAATAGCCCCATAGGTATATTTTTTTTGCTACTTCTTTCTAAGTATAAGGCTTGCAATTTATAAAAATAATTGGATATGCCGTCAAACCCAGCCCATATCCCTCCGACGCGGTGCGTTAGTCCTCTACTAAATGTAGATGCGCTTAAAATAATAATCTTGGGAGAGCAATATTTTAGAGCGATTTTTAAACTTGCGTAAGCGGCATCTATCCCTGAAGATGGGATTGCCAAAGAATATATTTCTTTATTGAACATTTTACTCAACATATATGTATCGTAGGATGAATAATCTCGTGAAGTTCCAAAAAATAATATATCTGCTTGTTTTCCATTTTTTGATTGTATTTTATCCCATACTGGATTAACCCCTCCCGATGTTAGATTAGGCAAAGGAACATTCATAAAAAACAATTTTTCAAGTCCAATAAAAATAATGATAGTTGACGCTATAAAGACTATTGACCATAAAAAATTCTTGCTTGTTTTCATATTCATTTTTTAAAACCCCTGATAAATAAAAGATACCGCCGTTAATCCGCCGTATCTGCCGAACATTATTACTATAAATAGCAAAGCCCAATAAAATAGCCAGCGGATTAGACGCGGTTGCTTCGCTATCTGTTCCCTTATGCTGCCGATTTGTTGTCTGATAAATTCATAAGACATTAAAAATATAATGCAGCAAATTCCAAATATAAAATCTTCTTTTTGAAAATCCGCTATTTTAGGAATAACAAAAAATGTCGCTTTTTCAGTGAGTATTCTTACCGACATTATCCCAATACCACTTGATAATGCCGCCGCTATCGGAAAAATCCAAAACTTGATTTTCTTTTGAATATAAACCGTTCTGAATATCCCAAACAATACGATTATAAGCAAAATCAAATATATGTATATTTCCAAAAATGACAGAACTTTATTTATGATTGATACGGCAACTGTCGCTGAAGACGCTCTAAAGAAAATGAAAGAAATACACATAAGAGCAAAAGTTCTTGCGTTTTGGAAAGTTTTCCAATAAAAACTATTTTTGTTTATTTGTAAAAATTCAAGAACTTCTTTTGATATTGGTTTGCATATCTCGCCTAAAACTATATAAAACCAATATATTAATCCTGTCCCTATAATAAAATGCCAAGCGGCTCCATGCCATAATCCCATAGCAAACCATAAAATCAACATTCCTAAATACAATGAAAATGCTTTTGCCGCTCTTTTGCCTAAGATTGGTTTTAATTTCTCTATCAAACCTTGTAGAAAATTAGACTTTAAAAGCGGATAAAAAACATAATCTTTCATCCAAGCGCCAAGCGTTATATGCCATCTTCTCCAAAATTCAGATATTGAACGAGAAAAGAACGGAGTATTGAAATTTTCAGTCATTTTTATACCAAACATCTGTCCTGCGCCGATTACTATATCCATACAACCGCTAAAATCCGCATATAATTGAAATGCAAAAAAGACAATGGCTATCAATAAATACAAGCCTGAATATTGTCCGTAATCATTAAAAATAGGATTAACAAAC
>JAISKX010000184.1 GCA_031260765.1 Endomicrobium sp.
TTTTGTTTGCCTATGGCAAACCTTCTATAAGACTATGGACTATTTGTCCTTGCTGTTTTGCGTTCTTTGCGTGGTCGTTGCCGTTGTCGTTATATTATTTTGCGCCCTTTGCGAGAAAGCCGTTTGCTGTTATCGTTGCTAACAGAGCCTGTCATTCATGACATAACCCGCCCCTACGAACAATTTTTATCTTTTATGGAAGGCGCGCATATAGCGCATCTCTGCTTTTATTTGTATGCCAATTTGAAAATTTCAATTATGTCTTTTTTGGCGAGTTTCTTGAAAGCGCCGATGTCGCCGAAGGCTGTCGCTTTTTCAGCCATCATTTCAAAGTCTGACTCTTTGGCATTGATTTCTTTTAGGCTTGTGGGCAAACCTAAACTCTTAAAAAATGCTTCCGTTTTGTCTATTGCTTTTAAGGCTACGGCTTCTTGGTCTCTTAAAGGGTAGTCTATGCCCCAAACCTCAACTGCAAATTGAACAAACATCCCTATATTTGTCTTATAAACATATCTCATCCAAGCGGGAAAAATTATGGCAAGACCCGCGCCGTGCGCTATTCCATATACCGCGCTTAAAGAATGTTCCGTTTTGTGAGAGCCCCAATCCTCTTGCCTGCTCATACCGAGCAAACCATTGTGAGCAAGAGTTCCAGCCCACATTATATTTGCCCAAGCATCGTAATTTTTGGGATTTTCAAACACTTTATGAGCATTGTTGATTATGGCTTTTAAAACGCCTTCGCAAAGTTTGTCCGCCACTTGAGAGTCGGGCGTATTTGTGAAATATCTCTCAAAAATGTGAGCCATCATATCGCAAATACCGTTTGCCCTCTGCTCAGGAGGCAAAGAAAAACAAAACTCCGGATTTAAAATGCTGAATTTTGCGCGCAAAGCGGGAAAATTTATGCCGATTTTCATCACTGTTTCTTCATCTGTTAAAACTGAATTTGGGCTGCTCTCGCTGCCAGCTGCGGGGATTGTAAGAATGGTCGCTACGGGCAAAGCTTCTTGAACTTTCGCTTTGCCGAGATAAAAATCCCAAACATCGCCGCTATATTTTGCTCCCGCCGCTATAGCCTTAGAGCTGTCTATTACGCTGCCTCCGCCTACCGCTAAAACAAAATCTATGCCTTTTTCCTTTACGAGTTTAATGCCTTCTCTTGCCAATGACAATTTAGGATTGGGTTGGACGCCGCCGAGTTCTGTGTATTTGACGCCCGCTTTTTTTAAAGATTCTACAACTTCGTCATAAAGCCCGCTTTTTTTAATGCTGCCTCCTCCATAATGCAGCAAGATATTGGAAGAGTATTGCTTAACATATTCGCCTACTTTTTTCTGTTCGTCTTTGCCGAAAATAATTCTTGTGGGACTACAATAGTCAAAATTGTTCATGTTATTCTCCTATGTTCCCCGCATTGCTTTGCAAGCAATACGGGGTTATTAAAATCATTAAACCCCTACGGGGTTTAGTTGCAGCAATTATCTTGATTACGGCTCTCCTGCTTTTTGCTTTGGAATGGACGGATAGTATCAAAAAGAGGCGGGAAACACAAACAAGATGCGGGCGAATGATTATTCGCCCCTACAATTTGAAATTTCTCTTTTTACTTTTCCTATGCAGCTGGCGCTCATGCTTAGTTCGCGCACGCCGAGTTCAATTAGGGTTTTTGCCGCTTTTGTGTCGCCTGCGGCTTCTCCGCAAACGCTTACTGAAATTTTGTTGTTCTTAGCCGCATCAACTGTCATCTTAATCATCTTTAAAACCGAAGGTTGAAAAAAGCCCGTCAAATCAGCCAGATTTTTGTTTCCCCTTTCAGCCGCCATACAATATTGAGTTAAATCATTTGTCCCTATGCTAAAAAAATCAACTTCTTTTGCCAATTCATCAGCCATCATCACAGATGCGGGCGTTTCTATCATTATTCCAAATTTTATTTTATTGTAATCGGCAAATGTTTCTCCCTCTTTTTGTAACTGCCCGCAAGCCTTTTGAATCATATCTTTACAAAAATCAATTTCTTCTTTCGTATCAATCATAGGCGCCATTATTTTGATATTAAAACCATACCCCGCAATTAAAACGGCTTTTATGCTTTTTAGAAAGAAGTCGGGATATCTTTTATATAGTCTGACGCCTCTGACTCCCAAAAATGGATTGGATTCTTTGTCTTGATTTAAAAAAAGCAATGGTTTGTCCCCGCCGGCGTCAAATAATCGGACTGTAATCGGCTCGCTGTCAAAATTCTCAAATATCTCTTTGAGTTTTTCTTTTTGCTCTTTGATAGTGGGCTCATTGACAGCGTCCAAAAACAAAAATTCCGTCCTCAATAATCCTATTCCTTGCGCGCCCGTTTTTTTTGCTTGGCGCGCGCTCAATAAATCTCCTGCATTGCCCCTAATGATAATCTCTTGCCCGTCGGCATTAAACACGGTTTTCTTGCTAAACTCAAAATCAATCGCTTTTTCTTTTTCTATGTTTGAAATTCTATCTTTAACGGACTTTATTTCTTCTTCGCTTGGGTTTGGTATGACCTTATTATTATCTCCATCAACAATAATAGTTATTCCATCTTCAAGAGCGGAACAATCAAAGCCCGCAATAAACGGTATAGCCAAACCTCTCGCCAAAATTCCCGCATGCGAAGACGCTCCGCCCTCCAAAGAAACAATGCCCGCAAGTCCTCCCATTCCAATCATACTCGCCGCAATTTCCGGCGCGCCTAATATAATTTGAGAGTTTGCTTGGCGCTCGCCGCGCTCTCCGTCATTGCGGGCTTGACGACCAGAGTTAGACAAAATTTCTACAACTTCATTCATTACCGACAAAATATCAACAGCCCGCTGTCCCAAATAGCCGCCGTCCGCTCTCATCTCGTCAGCCGCCGCTTTCATATTTTTACTATATAAGTAAGCGGCGCAGACTTTCTCTTTTTTGATGCTATCGCAAATCTCGTTTATAATTTCTTCATCGTCTATAACTCCCAATAATCCTTCAAAAATCTCAGCCTCGCTTTTATTATTCTTTAAAAGCAAGCCGGCTCTATTATTTTTATACTTTAATTTTACCTGCTCAATAGCGTCTTTAAATTTTGCAATCTCTTTTTCAATATCGTTTATGTTTTCTTTCAAAACGGCGTTTGCTGCTCCAACTTTTACTAATTTTCCTATTGCTATTCCGCCGACAATCGTAAGCAATTGTTTTTGTTTTTCTTGTTTTTCGTCTTTTGCGCATTTAACTTTAATTTCGCCAAAATTATTATCAACCAATGCTTTGACAATTTCTATCGCTTTTTGAGATTCTTGTCCGCTTGCCTCAAACTCGGCAATATCGCCCAATACAAAATTTCCCGTCAAAAGTTTATTGACGCTTCTTGCCGAGACTCTTTTGTTTTTTGTTACATTATATAGGTATGCGTCTGCTTGAATGCCTGACAAACTTTTAACCAAATCAGCGGCAGGTCTTGCATGCAAACCATTTTTCATCTCAATGGTGAATCTAAATGAAAGAACATTTTCTCTCTCTGCCCTGTCAGTTTTGGGTTGCTCTAAAAATCCGCCTTTGTCGTCATTGCGGGCTTGACCCGCAATCTCACTCATTGGCGGAGATTGCGGGTCAAGCCCGCAATGACGGGGAGCGTTATTGTTGTCTCCGATGTTTTCCTGTTTGCCGTCCAAACCGCAAAGAGCCTCTCTTTTAACATCCAAAAGAGAGGCTCCTGTAGAAATCTGCACTGCCGCGCTGACCGCGCCTTCCACAAGCGGCGCGGAACAGAGCATAACTTTGTTTTTTTGATTTTCGTCTAAAAATTCCAATGCCGTCCTTGCGCTGATTACGGCGCTGCCCAAATCCATCAATATCAATACGCCGTCTTCGCTATATACTTCTTCAATGGCGGACAAAACATCGGTGGCGTCCGTTCCCAATTCTTTAAATTCCTCTCCAACGCCGCCCGCAATTGCAATAGGCAGTCCTTTTCCGTCAGGACAAACCCCCATAGCCAATGTTCTTGCCTCTTGCGCCAATGCTCTGTTATGAGAAACTAAAACTAAACCAACCATGTTTATCCTCCTTTTTTTCTTCTATCTGATTTGTAGAGTAATAAATTTGCTGGTTTTTGTAAAGATAAGAAACCCGTGTTGTCTTTTCAAGATTTTTATGATACTATCCGCGCCGTTCAAAAAAGACAATACAGCAGGGGCAAATCGTTATGTTTGCTCTAATAATAAAAAGGATTTTTATCAATGATACATAGTAATTTTTTAATGATAGCAATCTCTTCTACAATGCCCTACAAGGCTGTTATAATGCTTAAATCAATTTTCGCCCCTCCCCTCTCTCCTCCGAACTTAAAACGCATTGCAAAATCAAGCAGTTTTTCATTATGCCGCATAGCATTTCAAACAACAAAACAATATCTGTCTTTTCATTTTTATCAAATAAAATCATTCATACATTTAATACAAAGCGCCCTTTGGCATTATGCTAAGAGCGCTTTTTATATGCTTGCATACGGAAGCGCTAATTAGGCGGGTTTTGGGAATACCCGAAAGTATTTTCAAGTTCTGCCAACGAAGCATGTCAGTGTTTCCTTAAATGCGGCATTTGCGCAATAACCCTTCTTTATGAAGGGAAATATAAAAGGAGGTTGTATGAAGAAAATTGTTTTGATGTGTTTGGCGGGGTTGTTTTGTTTAGTTAGTTTTACCGCCGTTGCCGGCGCAGCTAAGGCTGTGGAAATTTCTATTGGGTATGAAAATCATCCGGGCGAACCATTTGATTTAGCTATCCATAAATGGGCTGAGTTGATTGAGGCTAAATCAAAAGGGAGTATCAAAGTTAAGATTTATCCTTCAAGCCAATTAGGTTCTAAAAATGAAATTATGGATCAGATGCTTGCAGGTATGGGCGTGATTACGCTTGCAGACGGGGCGTTTTATGCAGACAGAGGAGTGGTTGATTTAGGCATCACTTTTGGACCGTATTTGTTTTCAACTTGGGAACAGGCTTGGACTTTGATAGCAAGCGATTGGTGGAAAAATCAATTGGGATTACTTGAAAAGAAAGGATTAAAAGTCGTCGGCGCTAATTGGATTTACGGCGACAGACATACTCTTTCTAAGAGACCGATTCGCACACCTGACGATTTTAATGGGTTAAAAATCCGCGTTCCAAATAATCTTATTCAAGTAAAAGGTATGGAAGTAATGGGCGCAACGCCTACGCCTTTGCCGCTTGGAGAAGTTTATACCGCTTTGCAGACGGGAGTTGTGGACGCTGTAGAAAATCCGCTTCCTGTGCTTTATAACGGCAAGTTTCATGAAGTGGCAAAATATTTGACTTTGGACGCCCATATTAAGAATTTCACCACTCTCGTTATGGGAACAAAGTTCTTTAATTCGCTTACAAAAGAGCAACAGCAAATTTTGCTTGACACCTGCATTGAGGCTGGAAAATTTAATAATCAACTTCAACAAAAATTAGCGTCAGAAATGATTGCTAAATTTAAGGCTGAAGGCGTAACTGTAATTGAAGTTGATGTAAATAAGTTTAAAGCAAAGGCGCAAAAGTTTTATTCATTGCCGGATTTTACTTCTAAATGGTCAAAGGGATTGTATCAGACTGTTGAGAAGGTAATGACTCCAAAGAAATAATGTAAAGACAAAAACCCGCCCTTGTTCAAACGGACAGGGGCGGCGTATGCGCGCAAATTCGGGAGGGTTTATGGGACTTTTAAAGAAAATTTTAGGTATAGATATTATGATTTCAGGGACGGCGATGATTGTTTTGATTGCTGTCACTTTTTTTGCGGTGATTTTACGGTATTGTTTTAATAATTCTCTTATTTGGGGAGAAGAAATTCAGTTGATTTGTATTATTATTGTAGTGTTTTTCGGGGGCGCGGCGGGGTTTAGATTTTCAAGCCATGTCGCTATAGATTTTATCGTTGATAGATTGTCTTTAAAAAATCAAAGAATTGCTGAAATTGCAATAGCGGTAATCTCATCTTTGATATTGATTTATTTCGGCATTCAAGGGTGGTTTTTGACTCATCAGATGTGGGTTACTGAAAGGACTACGGATATTTTACAGATACCTTATTTTATACCCTATGCGTCCTTTCCTATCGGTTGTTTGATGATGACTATAAATTTAATAATTTCTGAGTATGAAAGACTTTTTAATATAGATGTCCAAAAGGGGGACAAATGAGTTCTGCTATAGTTTTAATTATTGCCGTAGTTCTAATGCTTGTATTGCTTTTTATGAAGGTGCCGGTTTTTATCGCATTATTGACGAGTTCTGCCGTGTATTGCTTATTGACGCCTGCCGTTCCTTTGCAAATAATTGCTCAAAGGGTGGTGTCTGGTTTAGAAAATATTCCTTTGCTTGCCATACCTTTTTTTGTTTGCAGCGGGGTTGTGATGAATTATTCCGGAGTGACAAAAAGGGTGGTAAGATTTTGCGATGTTATTATCTCTAAATTGGGAGTGCCGGGCGGATTAGGGCAGGTGAGCGTTTTGACTGCGACTATGATGGGAGGATTATCGGGTTCTAATTTGGCTGATGCCGCAATGCAGGCAAAAATGCTTGTTCCAGAAATGGAAAAGAAAGGGTTTTCTAAAGAATTTTCTTCTGTTCTTACGGCAGTGGCGGCTATGATAACGCCTTTGATACCGCCGGGAATAGGTATGATAATTTACGGTTCTATTTCTAATGTGTCTGTGGGCAAACTTTTTGTTTCAGGGATAGGGGTGGGATTATTGCTTTGTGTAACTTTAATGATTTTTGTTGCGGTGATTTCAAAAAAGCGCGGCTATAAGAACGATACGGGCGTAGGAAAAGAAAAGGTCAATATGTTAAAAGCGTTCACAGACGCCGTGCCTTCTCTTTTACTTCCTATTGTGATTATAGGCGGGATTCGTTTTGGGGTATTTACGCCGACTGAGGCTGGAGCGATTGCGATTATTTATGCATTGATTTTAGCGGCGATTTATAAAGAGATGTCTTTTAGAGATTTCTTTAAGGCGATAAAAGAAACTTGTTTAACGACTGGGTCAATAATGTTAATTATCGGGGCGGCTTCGGCTTTTGCTTGGATATTGACGCGCGAACAAATACCTCAAGCATTAGCGCAGTTCTTTGTCTCTTCAATTTCAAGCAAATATATGTTTTTGATTTTGGTTAATATATTCTTGCTTATTGTAGGAATGTTTGTTGAAGGCAATGCGAGTATGATAATCCTTGTTCCTTTGCTTGTTCCTATTGCAAGAGCGTTTGGGATACCGGACATTCAATTTGCAATGGTCTTTATTTTTAACAGCGCAATAGGCTGCATTACTCCGCCGGTGGGGACATTGATGCTTGTTGTCTGCGGAATAACTAAATGTAAGGTGGCGTCATTTATCAAAGAATCTCTAATTTTTTATATTTTACTTTTGATAGTTTTGATGCTGCTTACTTTTGTGCCGTTCTTATCTGAAGGAATTGTGAAGTTGGTTTATTAAAAGTAGAAGAGGGAAAAACGACCTTTATTTATGCGTTTGAAATTGCATAAATAAAGGTCGTCAAAAATCTGTCTAATTCCTCACTGCCGTTTTATTCAAACTTCTCTGCCGCAACTTCAAGCAGATATACGGCGCTTGTTGCGCCGGGGTCTTGATGGCCGATGCTTCTTTCGCCTAAGTAACTCGCTCTGCCTTTTTTTGCCAGCATTGGGATTGTGCCTTTCATTCCTTCCGTTCCTGCTTGCGCGCTGGCTGATAATGCTTCTTTTAAAGTTTTGCTTTCGGCAGATTTTAGGGCGTCAAGCGCGGGATAAAAAGCGTCTAACATTGTTTTGTCGCCTTTTTGTCCTTTGCCCATTTGCGCTATTCCTTCAATGCCTTTTTCTAATGCGCCTGTCCAATCTGTTAAATCAATCTCTGCCTTTTTACCTACAAAAGCGGACATTCTTAAAAACATCGTTCCATAAAGAGGTCCGGAGGAACCTCCGACATTTTTAATAATAGCCATAGAGACTGTTTTAAAAGCCTCTCCTATATCAATAGGCGGTTTGGCATCCCAAGCCTTAATCACAGCGTCAAATCCTCTCGCCATATTTATTCCATGGTCGCCGTCCCCTATCGGAGAGTCCAATTGCGTCAAATACTCTTTCTTTTCTGTATAAACCGCTTGCAAACCTAAAACAAAAGAATGAATATTGGAAAGAGTTATCATTAGAGCCCCCACCTCAAACCTGCCGTCCATACAGGCGCATCCCAGAGTTTTAAAATGTCGGCATTTGCTTTCATAATGGTGATGCTAAATCCCTGCATATCAAGCGAAGTGATATAATTTCCAACCAAAGAGCGCGCTGTCTTGATTCCTTTCTTAGCCGCAACTTCAACAGCATGATTAAATGCGATATAAAGTTCAATCAAAGGCGTGCCGCCCATACCATTTACCATCATTATAATTTCATCTCCATTCTTCAAACTCAAATCGCTCAAAATCGGCTCTATCATATAGTCCACTAATTCGTCGGCAGGTTTGATTTTCATTCTTTCTCTGCCCGGCTCGCCGTGAATGCCTACGCCCATTTCAATTTCATCATCGCCAATATCAAATATGGGTTTGCCCGATGCAGGCGGAGTGCAAGAAGTTAAAGCCATCCCCATAGACCGCCCATTGTCTTTGCAATAATTGGCGAACTTCACCACAGCAGCCAAATCGTCGCCTCTTTGCGCCGACGCGCCGATAATCTTTTCAGTCAATACCGTGCTGCCCACTCCTCTGCGTCCTGCGGTATAAAGACTGTCCTTAACAGCCACATCATCGTCAATAACAATAGCCTCAACCTTGATGTCGTCAGCCGCGCAAATTTCGGCAGCCATTTGGAAATTCATAATGTCGCCCGTATAATTCTTTACTAAATGGATTACGCCCGCGCCCGTATTGACAGCCTTAGTAGCCGCTTCCATCTGGTCAGGCGTGGGAGAAGTAAAAACCGCGCCCGGACAAGCCGCGTCCAACATTCCCAACCCGACAAAACCGCCATGTAAAGGCTCATGTCCGCTTCCGCCGCCGGACACGATAGCGACTTTTTTCTTAATCTCTTTACGGGTGATAAAGAAAGGGTCATAATTGACCTTAATAATGTCTCCATGCGCCTTCTCCATCCCTTGCAGAGTTTCCAACACAACTGCATTTGCATCATTGATAATCTTCTTCATAAATCCTCCTGAGGCAATGCCTCTTTTTACCTTCCCGCTTTTGCGGGAGGAAACGGCAAATAAAAATCGGATATTCAATTAAGAATATCCGATTTTTATATAGTTATTATTTGAACGACAATAAAATTTTGTTTGAAACTTTCCGTCCAAAAGCATTTCATTTTTTACTCCTATCCGTCATTGCGGGTCAAGCTCGTAATGACGACAAACAAAGGTTTTTAGAGAAAGCCAAGTAAATTGCTAATGTTGCTGGCGATTATATACAAGGGGAAATTTTTAGTCAATCAAATGAATAATTATTCTTTCCTACAAACCTGAGGAGACGCGCATATAGCGCGTCTCTACATTGAAATTCAAATTTGGCGGGTTTTTTGATATTGAAGGGAAATATGATAAAATCACTTATAACAAAATCCCAAAAAAAGAAGGGGAATATGAAATTTTTAAACACTTTTATTAAATTTATTGTATCTGTTGCAAAAATATCTGTATTTTATATTGGGTCTGCAAAAGCGGAGATTGTCACAAGTTTTCTTGCCCTTAGCAATGAATATAACAATAACAGTATTACAGCAGACAGCACTATATCCATTAGAAACGATATAGCTTTTGTCACCTTGAATTCCCCAACCAATACGAATTTGCGTGTAATTGAAGCTCAAGCCAATCCTACTTCAATACGCCATGCTTTAATTGGACAAAATAGCGGTTCTGTTTTTCAGTTGAGCCATACTTCTATTACCTTTAGAACTATTATTTTTAAAGAATTTTCAAAAACAGGCACGGATGGCGGCGTTTTCAATTTAGCGGCGGGCTCTAAAATATCTTTTGGCGGCAATGTTGATTTTACAAGCAATACAGCTAAAGCTGGAGGAGCGATTTATACTTCAGCCAATCCTGAAGATCCTATGTATTTGAAACTTAGCGCTAAAACAAATGAAACAATCAAGTTTATAGGGAATGCTTCTATTAGTTCCGGCGGGGCTATCGCAGCTTATACAAATTCAGATATTTTTATGGATACAGCCTTAAATGGTAGCATACAATTTATAGACAATTCGGCATGGTCGGGGGCAAATGATATATTTTTAGGCTCTCAGGCTAACTTGTTTATAAACACTTTAAACAATTCAAAAGTGGAAATGAGCGGAGGAATACAAGGGTCGCCAAACAGCAAAATAGAAAAAACGGGAACTGGGGACTTTTTGCTTGGAGGAATTACCAAATATAAAGGCTCTATTGAAGTAAAAGGCGGGACTATAGCTTTTCAGTCAAATACCGTTTCTATAAGCACTTTGACTGTTTCCGGCGGGAATTTGGGGATTTATATAGATAATTTGAGCTTATGGACTACGACTTCTTTAATTGAAACTGAAATTTTAAATCTCAATAGCGGGAAACTCTTAGTTTATATAAGCACAAATTCAATTATATCAGGTGGCTCTGTGCCTGTGATAAAATATTCGCAATTAAATGGGACTTTTAGCAATCTTAGCGAGCACATGGGTATAGGCGATTGGAGATATTCCATCAATTATTCCAATCCAAACTATATATATTTGAATTTTACAAACGATACATATTTACAAGCCATAGGGCTCAATCACAATCAATCTGAAGCTCAAAATGCTTTGAATGCCGCAGGAAACAATCCGGTAATAAAGAATTTTAGAGCCGATATTGTGGACAGCCTTTTGAGCGGCGAACAAGCGCAAAGATTGTTTGGCGCTTTGAGCGGCTCTTTTCTTGTGGACGCTATAAGGAGCGCTCAGATAAATAATAATTCAGTTAGAATTTATAATAGAATTTCCCAAAATTCCTATAAAGATGCACGCCCCGTTTGGGCGCAGATAGATATAATCGGCGCAAATTTTTCTGATAAAGAGTTTTTAGATAAATTTTCTTTTAGCGGGGTGGGCGCTCTTTTTGGAATGGATTTGTTTGAATTTGACAAAAACAAACTTTTAGGCGCTTATATAAGTTATAGCAATAATAGTTTTAAACAAGGCGCGGACAAGGGCGATGTGGACATTGTGGAAATAGGAGGATACGGCGCTATATTTAGTTTGTATGACGACAAATTGATTATAAAAGGCAATGCGGCAACAGCTTTACAAATGTTTGACACTCAAAGAGAAGTGAGACAATACGCTAATGCCCCTCATGTTTTTGTAGGCAATCCCAAAGCGAGCTTTAATGCTTATGCATTTACACTCGGAGCCGAAGCGCAATATGAAGCGAAAGAATATGACGGAACTTTTATAGCTCCATTTTTAGGATTGCAAACATCTTTAAACTTTACCCCAGAAATACAAGAAGAGTCCGGCGGCGTAGCTAATTTGACGGTTGACCGAGACGCATATCTTAGAATGCAAACGACGCTCGGCGCGAAAATTTACGGGAACAAAGACAAGTTTCATTGGTATGGCAGATGGTATTTGGGATTCTTGCTTGTCGGCTCTCATCCTCAATACGATATAAAGTTTTCCGCCGCAAAAGAGGCGGGCTCTATGAATATATACGGAAATGACGAAGGCGCCGTTTCTATGGGTTTTGGGGCTGGCGGAGAATATATATTCAATGAGATTGTGTCGGCTTTTGCAAATATAGACGCTAATTTCGCGGGCAATTCTTCTCAATATTTTGTCAGCCTTGGGCTGAGTTATAAATTTGATTTGAATGATAAAGAAAAGTCAGTCCGCAATGCAGACCTATACAAACAAGAACCTCAAACCAATGAACAAGAAGCGCGCATTGAAAGCGTAGAAGAAACCATAGACGAACAAGAATATATGAATATAGAAGATAGGGACATAACTCCGGACGAATTAGATGCCAAAAAACAAGAAGCTGTGGCAAGAAGGCAGGGCGTGATTATAAAATCTTTTATCTTAAAGAACACTTTCCCATCTTCCGTATACAGAATAGAAACAGATGCGGCAAGACAAGAGATAGAAGAGATAGCCGATTTCATAAAAGAGCATTCTTATAGAAAGGTGACTATTGAAGGGCATACTGATTCTTCAGGCAGCGAAATAATAAATCAGAGATTGTCTCGTATGCGCGCCCGTTCCGTATTTGAAGAATTGTTTAAAGAAGGAATTGATGTAAATAAGATGGAATACATAGGTTTCGGCTCAGCCTTACCCGCAGCGACAAACGCCACCATAGAAGGAAAAGACAAAAACAGAAGAGTGGAAATTTTTGTAGAGTAGCGGCAATGCCGCTTTTTCAATTGTGGGATGGTTAAATAGAATGAATTGTAATTGTAGGGGCGAATAATTATTCGCCCTTTTTTATTTGTGGAAATCACACAAGGAGAGAAATTCCTATACCGTAAGAATGAACCTGCCCTTCAAAATTCTTGGAGTTTGAGACAATATCAACGGAAGGCATATAGAGGAAAGAGTATTTTAAAGACACGAGAATCAAATCAAAAAGCAAAATATTAAGCCCGCCATGAAACTGATAAGTAAATCCATTAGCCCCGATAGTTTTTTCTTCGCCAGCTAAAGTATATTGAATAGACGGCGCCGCCACGCCCACGCCTGCGCCTATATAAGGCGTGATTTTAGTATTAGAAATATCAAATAAATCATAAAAGAGATTGGCAATAAAGGTATTGGACTTATAATAATAGTCTGGGGAAGAGTTTTGAGCGCTTACGAGAGTCTTGTTTATCATCACATACTGAATATCTGCTCTAAAATGACCATTGAACTTATATCCCGCATAGAAATCCAAACTTTGAGCGTCTATACTGCTTTTTGCACTGGCGCCGCCCGGAAGTTGAACATTGGTAAAAGCAATATTTCTTGATTGATACCCGCCCCCAATATACACTCCCTCAGCCGCAAAAATTGGTTTTGCAGACAAAAGATACATTGAGAAAAGCATTGATAAAACAAGTATTTTTTTCATAACGGGGGCTTTTATAGCAAATTTATAGACAAAAGACAAAAAAACGGTTAATCTTCTATAAGCCATTGTATGAGATTGCGCTGTTGTATGCCTTTATATGAAATGTTGTCATAATCTTGCGTCAATAAAAATTTGGGATAATTATCATCTATTGCGGATAAAGGAGCGAGTTCGCGCTTTAATGTGTTTTTATCCTGCACAGTTTGAGAAACCTGATAATATTCAACTATTCCATCGGGCTTTTGCGCTATAAAATCAACTTCTTTACTGCTTATCGCTCCCACAGACACGCGATACCCTCTTGTAAGTAACTCTAAATAAACGATGTTTTCTAAAATATGTCCTTTGTCAACGGATATTTCCCCAAGCAGCGCATATCGCAAACCGATGTCGGCAACATAATATTTAGAATTGGATTTGAGATATTGCTTCCCTTTTATATCGTATCTTTCCGTTCTATAAAGAAGATAACAATCTATCAAACCCTGAATATAACTTTCTATAGTTTGTGGATGGATTTTTCTGCCGTCGGCAAGCAAAACTTTACTGATATTATTTATTGAAGTTTCATTGCCTATATTGTCAAACAAAAATCTGACGACATTTTCAAGCCGCGAAACATCTTTCACTTGTTCTTTTAAAACAATATCTTTTTGAATGATTGTATTATATAAACCGACAAGATAATCCCGTATTAGAGATTTGTCGTCGTTAAATGCAATCGTTTGAGGAAATGAACTATTTGAAAGATATTTTGCAAAAATATATGAAAGCGGCTCTTGCGAGTTCTCAAAAGAACCATAATACTCTTTAAAAGATAGAGGCTGAATTTTGATTTCTATAAATCTTCCAGAAAGCAAAGTTATTATTTTTTGTGAGAACATATAAGCATTAGAGCCTGTGGCATATAAATCTATATTGTCCCGCAAACGCAAACTATTGATAGTTTTAGGAAAATCCGCGACAAGTTGAATCTCATCAAGAAAGACATAATTCATTTTATCTTTGATAAGGACGGATTCAATGTATTGATGCAATGTTTTATAATCAAGCAATTGCGAATTTTCAACTGCTTCAAGATTCAAATTTATAATTTGTTCTTTATCTATGCCCATATCATATAAATGATTTTGAAACAATTTAAACAATGTTGACTTACCGCAACGGCGGATACCAGTAACTATTTTTATAATATCAGATTTATCTTTCCATCTTTTAAGCTTGTCTAAATATAAAGGTCTATTTATAAGATTTTTCATATTATTGCTCCAAAATTGGCTTGTTTTGTATATCGTATTATATAAACAAGGCATTGTAAAGCTGTTTTATATAATGGATTATACATTTTAGCAGGATTTTACTGCCAAAAGCATAAAACAACTTAATGGGTCTCTCTATTTGTTATTTTCTGTTATCATTTTTTCGGCGATTGATAAGGCTTCTTCTTTGCTTAGTTTGGGGTTTTCTATTGAGGTTTCAAGGATTTTGGCTTTGATTTCGCCTATGATTTTGCCTTGTTTGATTTTGAAATGCCTCATCAATTCTTGACCGCTGATTAAATCCGGCTTGGGATATAATTTGTTTTCATCTTTTAATATGGCTATGCGGGCTTGCAAATCTGCTATGCGGGGATTGGGGTCAGTTTTGCCGTAATCAGCTTGGGCTAAGGATATGGTTAAATCTAAATTGTCTCCGCAGGCTATCACTAAGCGTCTTATCGCGGAATCTGTCCAAACCGCGTCATAACTGTGAACTCTCATGTGATTTTTGACTATATTTGACACTTGATTTGTAAACTCTTTTGAATATTTCAAATTTTTTAAAACTTTTTCAGCAATTCTTGCGCTGTATTCTTCGTGAGAATAAAAAGATATATGCTCATCAATTTCTTTATATGCAAACAGTTTTCCGACATCGTGCATAAGAGCGGACATTCTCAAAGGCAAAAGCGGGGCTGTTCTGTCTAAAACTTTCATTGTGTGCTCATAAACATCATAAAAATGATATTGAGGAGGCTGTTTGACGCCTTGCAATTTTTTGATGTCGGGAAAAATTATTTGAAGAAGAGAGATTTCGTCAAGCATTTCAAAGGCTTTTGAAGGATTAGCGCAAACAAGCATTTTATTTATTTCGTCTCTGATTCTTTCAGGCGAAACAATATCAATTCTTGCGGCGGTTTTACGCATAGCGTCAAAAGTGGAAGGCTCAATTGTAAAGCCGAGTTGCAAACTTTGACGGACTCCTCTTAAAATTCTTAGAGGGTCTTGGGAAAAAATAAATTCTGCGGCAGTTGGGTCGCTCACTCTTATGATTTTGTTTTGTATATCTTCAAGCCCTTTTTTAGTCAAATCCAAAATCTGCATATCGCTAAGACGCAAAAACAAAGCATTGACTGTAAAATCTCTCCTTAAAGCGTCTTGCTCTATGGTGCCGAGTTCTGTATCGGGATTTCTGGAATCGTCTGTATAATATTCTTTGCGCGGCATAACAAATTCCACATCTTCGCTATCAAGAATAAGTTTTGCCGTCCCAAAGCGTTTAAAAAGAACAGGCCATATAGTTTTATATTTTTTAGCGAGAATTTGGGCAAAGCGCATACCTGCGCCTTTATCTTTGCGTTTTTTTGTTTTGCCGTTATTGCGAGATTTATTGAGTTTGCCGTCATTGCGGGCTTGTTGCGCAATCTCATCAGGATATTTATCCTCAACCATAATATCCAAATCATAAGGCTCTCTATTCAAAAACAAGTCTCGAACAAAGCCCCCGACAATATAAGTCTCAAACCCATTCTCAGCGGCAGTTTGAGATATTTTGTCAACTATTGATTTGAATTTTTGCGGAATTTGTGTGTTCATACATTAAACCCTTTTATAATATTAACATCATATCCATTCTGAAATTTCTTTTTTACTAATCTGATAAGGCAAAGTTTTGTGGGCGCGTAAATTACAATACTTACAAAATGGAATGGGCTTTGCTAAAAAACTCAATATCTCGTCTATATCTTTTGCCTTGTAAATATCAATATAATCTCTTTTTGTGAACTCAAAATGCTGATTAAAATAGTTGTTAAAATGATACACATACGGGGCGACGGCACATGTGCAAAACTTACCATTATTCAATGTTACGCAATTATTTGCATGACCGCAATTACAAAAATTTTGTCTCGGCTCTTGTTTTCCATTAACATCTAATGGTTGATACCACGATTTTTTTATTGGACCAGCCCAATTATTGACAACATAGGTTAATTTAACTT
>JAISKX010000198.1 GCA_031260765.1 Endomicrobium sp.
GTTGATTTTAAGCATAGCGATTTCCACAATCTTTGCGCCTTTAAATCTGTCAAGACCTGTAGTTTCAATATCAAGATATACAAGATTATCTGGATTTTTAATACTTATAGTTTTCATATAAAGTTCTTTTTTCATTTATAGTCCATCAATACCGTATCATCTCAAAGAATAAAGCAAAAACCATGATATAACTAAAAGCTGTAAAAAACAGCCAACACGATTTCCAAAAGAATTTATTTCTTTGTTTTTTCAACAATTTCAATATTACAAAATATATGAATTTGATAATTGATGAAATCAACAGAGCGCATATAAAAGAAGCGGTTGATATGGTTATAAAAATTATAAAAGGACCGAGAAAATGTCCTTTTACAAAATTAACAAGGACGAGATATGTCTCTGCAAAAACATACAGAGCATAACTCATTGCATATAAAATAATGAAAAAAATCCATTTGCGCGTGTAGAACATTATTGCCTCAAAGAGTAATTCCTAATTCTCTTAGTTTATATACAGCTTCATCGCTTCCGAGACGAGCCGCTTTTTTAAGATATTCGACCATATCTTTTTGTCTGCTTGTATTTTGATAAGCTATAGCCAGCATATACGCCGCATCAGCGTGTTCAGGATTTACTTTTAAAGCTTGAGACAACCACTGAATAGCCTCATAATACTCTTTATTGCGCATATATAATTCGCCTATTTTTATATAGGGAGCAATAAAATCATCAGTCAAATCAATAACTTTCTTGTAATTGTCTAAAGCGGGCTGCCTCTCGTTTAAAAGGCTATACATATCGCCCAAATTCAAATATGCATATATATAAGAAGGGTCGGAATTTACAGACATTATGTAATAATCAATGGCTTTGTTATATTCTCCATTTTCAGCAAATGTATAGCCTATCAAATTATAAAAAACGGCTTTACTAAAAGATTGCACTAATGCCGCTCTACTGTATACAGCTCTCGCTTCATTATACATACCTGCTTCAAAATAACAACGACCCATCAAAATATATGATTTTTCCATTTCTTTATTTAAGGTTATTGACGATTCAAGATAATCGGCGGCTTCTATAAAACCTTGTTTATCGGAATTTTGTTTAGCCCTTAAATATATCGCATTCGCTAAATTGTAAAGAGCTTCCGTATTGTTAATGTCAGAGTTTTGATATTTTTTAAGATATTTTATAGCCAAGTCATAATCTTTAAGTTTCGCAAGAGATATGCCGTAATCGCGGTATATATCAGAGTTGAGATTAGGATTTAATTTCAAGGCTCTGTTATAATATTTTACAGCTCGAAAATATTGGTCATTGAGATAATAATTATCAGCTTTTTGCAAAATCTCAATATCGGAATAATTAAACTGCTCTATCAAATATATAGCAAAACATGCGATAAAAAAAACTATTGTAGCAATAGCGCTAAAAATGAGATTTTTGTCAGTCTCATTTTTTAAAGTGATTTTTATTTGATTATTAGGCTGCTCTTTGATTTTTATTCTCATTATTTGATTACAACCTTTTCTAAAATTTTTGTTTCTTTAAGATTTATATTTCTGCCGGCAAAAAATTTCAATATTTTTTTAAAGTTCTTAGCATCGTAGTGAACTAAGTATATTTGCGTCTCTTTATCTTGATTAGAAAGCCATCTCAAAAGTTCAAAAGCGCTCGGATGGTCTGAAAAAACTCCATATTTTTTAATCTCTATCTTGTTTTGAAGCGCCTTGTCTTTAGAAAGTTCTGATATTGCATTATCAGGGCTTAAATAATTAACAATCATAAGAAAAACAGACCCACGCTTCTTAAATTTATTGATAAAACCTAAAGCAGATTTTTCATTGCCTCCAGCTGATATAATAATTAGCGGATTTGAGAAATCTTTAGGAGATGCAAATTTTAAATTTTGCGGCAAAATTGTTTTGTTTTTATAGACATCTTTTACAAACCATTCATTAGAGGAATCTTTTGCTTCTTTATCATATAGGCGGCTGATTTTATTTGCCGCGGGCGAAACGCAATAAATCGCCGTTTTTTTAGAAAGTTCTCCGCTGTCTTGCATAAGCTTCAATTCATATAGAACTTTCTGCGTCCTATTAAAAGCAAAAGCCGTAATCCAAATAGTTTTTCCATTAGATAATGCTTTTGTCAAATCTCTACGGAAACCATTATACGCGGTATTTTTAGACTCATCGTCAATATCTGCGGCATTGGTGCCTTCCATAAAGACAAAATCCGCCTTAGCAGGGGCTGTATTTTCTCCCGTCAGTCTTGAATATCCGCTCCCCAAATCTCCTGAAAAAACAATTTTCTTGCCGTCTATATTAAAAAATAATCCGGCAGAACCGGGGATATGAGCGGCGTCAAACAGATAAAAATCAAAATTATTAAAGAGCTTAACTTTCTCATTGTATTTTACAGTCTTAAACATTTTTTCAATCTTTTGAGTATCAAAACTCAAGCAGATTTTGCAAAGAGAAAAATGCCCGCCGTATTCTTTGCTAACTTCGGCAAAAGTCATATCCTTTTTTGACCGCTGAACTTCTTTTATATTTTCAATACAGCTGTCAACCCAATGAATGACTGTTTTCTTCTTATTGGTTTTAACAGTTTTAGACCAAGCCCATTTTCTTTTGATTAACTCAAAACCTCTGCCATTATAAAAAGATTCCAAAGCAAATTCTTTAGTCGCAATAGTTGAATATATAGTCCCTTTAAATCCCTGATGAACGAGCAAAGGAACTCTGCCTATATGGTCAAAATGAGCATGAGTTAAAATCAAAATGTCGGCGGAATACGCTTTATTATTGATATTAAAATTGTCTCCATCGTTTTCATAAAACAAACCGCAATCTATCAAAACGCTTTTTGCGCCGTTTTCAATTAAAAAAGAACTGCCCGATATTATACCCGCCGCGCCGAATGGAGTGATAT
>JAISKX010000202.1 GCA_031260765.1 Endomicrobium sp.
CATATCTCGCCTGAAATTATATAAATCCCCCATAATAAACCATTCCCTAAAACCATATTCCAACTTGCTCCATGCCATATTCCTATTGTAGTCCATAGAATCACCATTCCTAAATATAATGAGAGCGATTTTGCAGATTTCTTGCCTATTAAGGGTTTTGTTTTCTCTGCCAAACCTTGTAAAAAATTTGAGTTTAAAAGCGGATAGAAAATATAATCTTTCATCCAATTTCCAAGTGTAATATGCCAACGGCGCCAAAATTCAGATATTGAACGAGAAAAGAATGGAGTATTGAAATTTTCTGTCATTTTAATGCCAAACATCTGTCCTGCGCCGATTACAATATCCATACAACCGCTAAAATCTGTATATATTTGAAATGCGAAAAATACAATGGCAATAATCAAATATACTCCTGAATAATGCCCATAATCATTAAAAATAGGATTTACAAACATCGCAAGTCTATCGGCTATTACTAACTTTTTAAACAAACCCCAAAGTATGCGTTGAATGCCGAAAGTCCATTGCGTGTAATCAAAATTATGATGAGCATACAATTGCGGCGCCAAATCATTATATCTGTGTATTGGTCCCATACTAACAGATGGAAAAAACATAGCAAAAAGAGCAAATTTTGCAGGATTCTTTTGAGGGGTGGCAACGCCTTGATAGATATCTATAAGATATCCGACAGTTTGAAATGTGTAATAGGATATGCCCAGAGGCAATAAGAGTTCTAAAATCGGCAATGATTGCCCATTGAGATGAAATAGTTTTGCCAATATATTTATATTGTCGGCAAAGAAATTGTAATATTTAAAAAATCCAAGTATCGCTATGTTTATAAGAATGGTTATAATCAAAATAAGCGTTTTTTTTCTGTCCGATGAAGTCTTATCTATCAAATAAGCCCCTGCCCAAATAGTCAAAGCGGTTATAAAAACAAGACTTGCTATAGCCTTAACCCCTGCAAACAAATAGAAAAAGATACTGCCCAATAAAAGCAAAATCCACTGAAATCGTTTTGGCAATACCCAATAAAGCAGAGTTAAAACCGCTAAAAAGATGAAAAAATAAAATGATGTTAAAGCCATTTAAATATCCTTTTTCTCTGTAAGTTCAATCATTCCTATATGTGAATTCATTAAAAAAGAAAATCTCTTGTTATTTAAAACGGAGACAGAAAAAATCTCTTTAAACAATAAATAGCCTTGTTTTATTAAATCGTTTATTGTTTGTTCTATATTGTCAACTTCATAACAAATATGATAGGGCGAGTTTTTATGTTTCTTCATTAACCCATAAATTGGAGATTTGTCATTGACGGGGCAAATCAACTCAACACAATATCCGTCTTTTTGCAAAAAAGCAAAATCAGCAATATAATTTCCATCAAAGCATTTCTCTATTGTTATAATAAATCCAAGTTTTTTAAATTCTTCTATTGCCTTATCAATTTCTTTAACTAAATATCCTATATGATGTATTTTCATCAATTGTTCTCCAACTGTTTTTTTAAAATAAAAGCGACGACAATAGCGGTTTTCTTTTGCAGCGCTTTTTCTATTGAGGCAAAATTACTCGCCTCTGCCGCCATATCTATAATTTCTAATTTTGCTTTTTTAAACATGTTTTTAACTTCGTCTATATCATTAAACAAATAAATATGGTCAAGTTGAGGAGCATTAACTGCTGTAGAAATATAGATTCTCGTATCATTTGTTGAAATATCATAAATTTTATTTAAAAATGATAATGGATTTTCTACATGCTCTAAAACTTCTCCCATTACTATTGCATTCGGTTTATCGCTAATTTCATAATCAAAAAAATCTTTATTTAGTATTTCCCAATCTTGTCTATTTTCTTTAAGCGACCATTTGATAAATTCTTTGGTTCTCTCGGCTGATGTTTCCGAAATATCTATGCCGATATATTTTGAAAAATTGGTATTTCGCATAGCAGTTACAAAGTGTTCCCCATGCCCCGGACCAATTTCAAAATAAAGACTATGCCTCCTCTCCCCGCGAATCTCACTTAAAAACTTATTAAATAATTTCATCAATACGCGGTGCGTATGCCACAGATAAGAAGATAAGCCAAGCCCAATTGTATAATTATTCATAAACTCTCTATTGTTATACAGTTTTGAAATTTCATCAGAAGTTGAATAT
Organism: Endomicrobium sp.; assembly: GCA_031260765.1. GTDB lineage: Bacteria > Elusimicrobiota > Endomicrobiia > Endomicrobiales > Endomicrobiaceae > Parendomicrobium. Next base: position 2,178 of record JAISKX010000202.1, read on the forward strand.
CTATAGCGCCGATTTAGAACAAAAAACATCTGTTCTTCAAGAAAATAATCAGTAAACTTTAAGTATTGCATAGCAATAGTATCTATTGTATTTCCTTTATGCGCAAGAAACTCAAACAGATTTTCTAATTTATCTTTTTCATCAATCGTAATATCAATAAGAGATTTAGATAAATACTTAAACTGCATCAAGGATTTTGATTCTATCAACGATAAGAATGCTTTTAGCATTATCTATATCCTCGCAATTATAATATCCGCCATCTCGCCGACATTTTTCATTGTCCTCACTTCGCCCATTTTAAATTTCATTCCGAACTCTTTTTGCATAGTGACTATTAAGTTGATATGCTCTAAACTATCCCATTTCTCAATATCTGCCGCAGTCGTTTTGTCATTTATCGTGATGCTTGAATCGTCAAAAACATCTCTAAAAACATTGTTCAACCTTTCATACAGTTCTTCTCTTGTCATTTTTATGCCTCCATTGTTTTGTTTTTACTTATCTTTTTTGAGTATAAAAGCGGGAATTATGGACGATTTTTTTTTAAGCGCCTTTTCTATTGAAACAAAATTACTCGTTGACGCAACCATATCAAAAACTTTCAACTTGGCTTTTCTAAATAAATCCACAATCTCGTCAATATTATTAAACAAATAAATATGGTCAAGTTGAGGAGCATTGATTGCAGTAGATATAAAAATTATAGCGTTATCGTCTGCGGTATCATAAATTTTTTTTAAAAATGCTAAAGGATTTTCCACATGCTCTAAAACTGCCCCCATCGCTATCATATTTGGTTTATTTACAGGGGCATAATCAAAGAAATCTCCGCAAATAATCTCACAATTTCTTTTTGAATCTTTAAATACATAATCAATATATGCTTGAGTTTGTCTAACGGCAGTTTCAGAAATATCAATACCTATACATTTTTCAAACTTTTCGCTTTGCGCAGCATCAACAAAATATATTCCATGACAAGGACCGATTTCAAGATAAAGACTAT
>JAISKX010000225.1 GCA_031260765.1 Endomicrobium sp.
AATATCTATGCGAGAATAAATAAAAATTGGCTTTTGCAGGCTCAAGGGGAAATGTTTAGCGACCAAAACTTTAATAAGATTTTTGACAGAAGCAATTCAAATATGGTGGCGGTAAGACCTCATTCTTATCTTTCTTTGACGAGAAATAACAGCTCTTCAAATATCAATTTATTGATTGAGCGTTATCAAACATATCAAAATAATGAATACATAGACCAAACCATAAGCCTTCCGAAGCTTACATACACTCTATATCCTAAAAAAGTATTGGGCAATGTCGTCAATAATTTTAATATGCACTATGAGCACGGCTATAGAAATACTTACAGCGATTATTTTTATAAAAATATGGGCGATTTTACTTATACAGTCGCTAAAGATTTTAGATTTGGACGAAGAATAACTTTGAAGCCTTCCGCCGGCATAGCTTCCAATTGGTTTGATTTAGACGATAAAGGAAAAGACGACAATACTATAACCGCAAGTTATATAGGGGCGCTAAATTCAAGATTTAGGATAACTCAATGGATGGATTGGAATATAAATTATTCAATAAAGACGGCGGGCAAAAAGAATTCTTTTGATATTGATTCAATCAGAAATGATTACGGCATTCAGACTCATAGTTTATCTTTTAACAATTATATGTATATAGGAGATAGAACTACTCTCAGAAATTACACCACTTATGATTTAAGAGATTTGCGAAATAATAATAGTATAGCCCGCTGGGCTCCTATAAATAGCGAACTTATATATACGCCTACTTATAATTCCACTATTTATTTAAAACACACGCAAAATATCTCGCCGAATTCTTATTTTAAAGCTTTGCAATTGGATATAACTTTGGGAGCAGTAGAGATGATGTATTTTAATTTCGGCGCTTTTTATCAAGACAGCAGCAGCAATGCGATTGACAATAATTTGACAATAGGTTTATGGTTAAATCCAAAATGGCGTTTTGATTATACTGTTCGGACAAATACGACTCTTGACGAAGTTTTTGTAAAGTTGACATCTCAAGAATTGAGGCTTTACCGCGACCTGCATTGCTATAATCTTGGCATAACTTGGCGCGTAATAGGCGAAAATTATGAGGATTACGACATATTTTTTAAATTTGATTTAAAAACCAATATGCCTTTTGAAAAGAAAAATATTGAAAAATACAATTACTCGGACGGCGAAAATGTCTTTTATCCATGGAATTAAACTATGAAAAAATATCTTTTAGATTTAACTCAAACGCAATTTAAAGCCGCCGCAAAGCATATAATCCCCAAAGATTATATATTTGAGCAAATTATGCGCTGGGTATATGAAAAAAAGGTTTCATCCTTTGACAATTTCACAAATCTTTCAAAAGATATTAGAACAAAGCTCTCGGAAAACTTTGATTTAAGGACTCTTTCAATAGTCAAAAAAGAAATATCCAATATAGACGGGACTATAAGATATACTTTTAAAACGGCTGATAAAAAAAGTTTTTTTGCAGTCTTTTTGCCGTCAAAAGACAAAAATTCAGTATGTATATCGTCTCAAATAGGCTGTCCTGTCGGCTGTCTTTTTTGTTCTACAGGCAAGTCTGGCTTTACAAGAAATTTGAGCAGAGGCGAGATATTAGAGCAAATTTTGCAAATAGAAAACGATACAAAACAAAAAATTTCCGGCGTTTTATTTATGGGTATGGGCGAGCCTTTGTTCAATTATAACAGCGTTATATCGGCTCTAAAATCTCTTCTTTCAAAAAATGAATTTTATATAGGCAAAAGACATATAACCCTTTCAACTGTCGGCATAGCCGCCGCAATCAAAAAACTTGTTGAAGAAAATTTAAACATAAGGCTTGCAATCTCTCTGCATTCCACCGATGATAAACAAAGAAAAAGAATCATACCTGAGAATTTCGGTTTTCCAATAGATGAAATAATGAACGCCGCTCAATACTATTTCAAAAAGACAAATTCCCATTTAACTATTGAATATATTCTCATCAAAGATTTCAACGACAGTCCTGCGGATGCGCATAAACTTGCAAGACTGTTAAAGCGGCGTTTCCTAATAAACCCAAAAGTTCAGGTCAATTTAATTCCTTTTAATTATGTCCGCGGCAGTCAATTTATTCCATCAACTTCTTTATCAATAGAAAAGTTTAAAAATATATTAAAAGTCAGCGGGATAATAGCCAATATCCGCCAAGCCAAAGGCTCAGACATATCCGCCGCCTGCGGACAATTGGGATATTAGAACATTAGACTATGGACTATTTGCCATTATGAGAACAGTTTTTGTAAAAGATGCTGATTTATGCTATAATCCGCCCGCTTGAAAAATACTTTAATAGGCTGAGTATCCCAATCCTTTCGCAAGTATTAAAAGATTGGGATATTTTTTATAGGAGTCGGGCGTTAATGGATGATATAAAATCAAATATAGAAACTGTAAAAAGCATTGTAAAATCAATGCAAAAGTCAAATAATCCTGTTGATGTGATAGCTGTATCAAAGACTTTTAGCGCAGACTATATTTTAGAGGCTTTAAATTGCAATATAAAGCATATAGGCGAAAGCAAAATACAAGAAGCTCTGCCGAAATTTGAGATTTTAAACGGTTCACTTAAAGGTATTACAAAACATTTTATAGGTCATTTACAATCAAATAAGGCTAAAAAAGCTGTGGAAAACTTTGATTTAATTCAATCTTTAGACAGTCTGACTTTGGCAAAAGATATAGATAAATATGCAAATGCCATAGGCAAAGTGCAGAATTGTTTGATAGAAGTCAAAATCGCGCAAGAACCTACAAAAACAGGTATATCTCCGCAGGATTTTAAGGATTTCTACTCTCAGTGTGAAGAACTTCCAAATATCTTAAT
>JAISKX010000231.1 GCA_031260765.1 Endomicrobium sp.
TGGAAGGAATTTCGCCTTTTATTATCTTGCAAAACAAGCAATCTGCTGACATCAATAACTCCTTGAAATTTAAAATACGGCGGAATTATACTCTTTTTGGCATTTTAAGGCAATCAAAAAAACTAAGCGGATTTTATTGCGCCTGTGAATTTTGTAATTCTATTTGAGGACTTTGCCGCTCTTGCCATAGGAAATCTATTGTATATTTGTCTTTAATTCCGGGAAGATTTTGCAAGAATGCTCCGAATTGCCGCTCTGTGGATTTTTGAGCTTGAGATATAACATCGCCTGTTTTTATTATTTGATTTTCCATCTCTTGTTTTTTGTTTTCAATCAATTTTAACATAGAGTCAAGCGGCAAAGGTTCTGAAAAAAATCCTTTTTTAACATCATAGGATTTAACATTGTTCATATCTATAGTATGCGAGAGTATTTCTATACGGGGCATTATGAGATGTATGACGCCGCCTGTTTGTTTAACTTCTATATCGCCGGCTTGAAAACCCAATTTAATTGTTCCATCATATACATAGAGAAAATTCCTTTTAGAAAGAGGAATTTCTATAGACCCAGCCCAAGTATTTAATTTTTTATTTTTCTCATCTTTAAATTCAGCCACCGTAGTGTAAGAATATGTTAGGCTGGCATATTCACCTATGGGCAATATATCTTTTATAACAGACGAGGATATATGAGAACTCTTGTTAACATCGCTAAAAAAAATAGGGGGTTTATATTGAATAACAATAAAAATTATGACAAGAATGATTAGCAAAACTAAAAGTTTTTTCATTTTAAAACCCCGCCCTTTCTATAGTCAAATCTTCATGCGAAACATTGCGAGTTCCCTTGAAATACATCTTAGGCATCGTCCCTTTTACAAAAGCCTCAAGATAAACTCCCGGCGTTCTGCTCAAAGCGAGAAGTCCTGTCTGAGGGTCTATTAGAGCCCACTCTATATCATTGGGCATACGAAACTCAGATACGGGCTTGCCGGCTAAAGCTTGTTTCATAAAGTCAGTCCAAATAGGAGCGGCTATTACGCCTCCTGTGGCATTTTCTCCAAGGTCTATAGACCTGTCGTCATATCCAATCCAAACTCCAGCCACCAAATCCGGAGTATAGCCTATAAACCACGCATCGCAATAATCATTTGTTGTGCCTGTTTTGCCCGCGCTCGGACGGCGCAATTCTCTTGCCGCCCAGCCGCTGCCTCTTTCTATTACAGAGCGGAGCATATTTGTCATAATAAAACTGTTTTGCGGAGAAGCCACTTCTGTCTGCTCCGGCGAATGCTGCTCTAAAATTCTTCCATTTCTATCCTCTATGCGGGTCACTACATAAGGTTTTGTGCGCACCCCGCCTGAAGCAAATACGGCATAAGCTGATACCATCTCCTGTAAAGTCACATCGCTTGAGCCTAAGGCAAGGGACAGAGAATCTATCAAATTACTTGTTATCCCAAGCCTTTTTGCCACTCTAACCACTTTTTGCGGAGATATTTTCATAATCACTTCAACAGCGCAAGTATTGATTGATAAGGCGAGAGCCGTTCTTAAAGTGACCATACCCCTATATTTTCGCCCATAATTTAAAGGCATCCAATGTTTATTTGTATCTATTAAGTCTTGCTCTGTCACGGTTTCGCCGATATTTTCAAGCTCTACGGCATCTCTTGCAATCAAATTCCATTTAGCAACCTTAGGTTCAAATTTAAAAACCATAGGACTGTCTTCAAGCAGAGTAGCGGCGGTATATCCTTCTTCAAGAGATGCAAGATATATGAAGGGTTTAAATGAAGAGCCCGGCTGCCGTTTTGCCTGAGTGGCGCGGTTGAATTGAGTTTCTTTAAAATCTCTGCCGCCAACCATCGCCCTTATAGCCCCAGTTCTTGGGTCTATGGCAAGCAATGCGCCTTGAACTTTTACAGGCTCCATTTTACGGTCTGTAAAATATTTCAATCTTTGCTCGTCAAATTTAGATAAAGCGGTTTCAACGGCATTCTCAGCGGCAATTTGAGCCTGCATATCAAGGGTAGTATATATTGAAAGCCCATCGGTATAAAGCGCCTGAGAACCATATCTTGAAGCAAGCATTATTCTGAGATACTCTATAAAGTAATGCCCCTTTGATTTCAAAGCATCTTGGTCAATTTCGCTTTTATCGGGTAGTTTGGCTTCTCTCGCTTCCATTTCCTGCTCTTTTGTTATATAGCCGAGCTCTCTCATACGGGATAAAACAAGATTTCTTCTTAGAAGAGAAGCTTGAGCATTTCTAAATGGATTATAATAATTGGGAGATTTAGGTATGGCGGCAAGCGTTGCGCATTCTGCAAGATTTAAAGTTTCAACATTTTTGCCGAAATAAGTAAGAGCGGCGGCTTGAACGCCGTAAGCTCCAGAGCCGAAATATATTTGATTGACATAAAACTGCATAATTTCATCTTTGGAATATATGGTTTCAAGCTGAATGGTTAATAAAATCTCTTTTATTTTGCGGGATATTTTCTTTTCAAAAGTTAAAAACATAGTTCTTGCAAGCTGTTGAGTGATAGTGGAGCCGCCTTCGGCTATTCTTGCTTTAGTGATTATTCTTGAAACGGCGCGCATAATGCCACGTATTGAAACGCCCCAATGCTCATAAAAATCATTGTCTTCAATGGATACAAAAGCATTTTGCAAATCTTGAGGGATTTTATCTATTGGAGCAAAAGAACGCCTTTCTGTAAAAAATTCATTGACTAAATTATTGTCCTTATCATAAATTCTTGCAGATAGGCTGGGAGTATAATTTTCAAGTTGAGACATGGAAGGCAAGTCAATAAGCAAGTTTTCAAGAATAAAACCCGCGCACAAAATGACCAATGGAATTATTACAGCCAAAAAAATAAACGGAATTGTTCTCCGTTTTTTTGATATTCCTTTTTGCATTAAAAATCTCCGTTATTATTTAAACGAGCGGGATTATATTTTAAAAAGGTGAACTAATC
>JAISKX010000236.1 GCA_031260765.1 Endomicrobium sp.
ATGACAATTCCAGATAAGCCGCATAGTAAAAATCAAAAATATCTTGTGAAATATGACCAAGTTGCTCCGCAAGATAGTCAGGGTGACACCTCGCAAGTCAGTGACCAAGTGACTGACCAAGTCAGTGACCAAGATAATGACCAAGATAATGACCAAGATAATGACCAAGATAATACTATCAATAAGATACTTTCTTTCTGTCAAACTCCGAAAACTCTAACAGAAATACAGGAATATATTAAAATGAAACATAAAACATATTTTAGGAGAATAATTTTAAATCCTCTCATCAAATCAGGGAAACTTATTATGACAATTCCAGATAAGCCGCATAGTAAAAATCAAAAATATCTTGTGAAATATGACCAAGTTGCTCCGCAAGATATTCAGGGTGACACCTCGCAAGTCAGTGACCAAGTGACTGACCAAGTCAGTGACCAAGATAATGACCAAGATAATACTATCAATAAGATACTTTCTTTCTGTCAAACTCCAAAAACTCTAACAGAAATACAGGAATATATTAAAATGAAACATAAAACATATTTTAGAAGAACAATTTTAAATCCTCTTATCAAATCGGAAAAATTATCAATGACTATCCCAGATAAACCCAATAGCCAAAATCAAAAATACATCAATAAAAAGGTTGAAAAATGAAAGCGTTTTTAGGTTTGGGCTCCAATATTGGCGATAGGCGGGAAAATATAGAATATGCCTTGTCTGTTTTGCAAAGCAGCGGGTTTGTGGAGCTTGAGGCGCTTTCTCAGATTTATGAAACTTCTCCAATAGGGCATAAACAGAGAGATTTTTACAATATGTGCATTCAAGTCCAAACCTCGCTTTCAGCGCATAATTTGCTTTTTTTGCTCAAAGATATAGAGAAATTATTGGGGCGCAAAAAAGCTAAAAGGTGGGCTGCAAGGATTATAGATATAGATATATTGTTTTACGAGCAAAAAATAGTCAAAACAAATACGCTCAACATACCTCATAAAGAGATAGAAAACCGCCTTTTTGTCTTAAAACCGCTTTCGGAAATCGCGCCCAATCTAAAACACCCCATTTTAAACAGAAAAATCAAAGAGATTTTGCAAGAAAAATTATTGACGCTTGCCTGTCAAAAGATTATAATTGCCCCACAAATTTAAAAAGCAAGGTTTTATAGCTTTATGGGGACATTCAAATGTCCCTATTTTTATAATTAAGGGAGATGAAATGAATAAAAAAACTGTCCCTCAAATCATCAATAAAAAGTTTCAAGGGCAAAAAATCACAATGCTTACTTGCTATGATTATTCTATGTCTCGGCTTTTAGCAGATACGGATTTAGATATGATTTTGATAGGGGATTCTTTGGGCAATGTTAAATTGGGTCTTGGCAATACCCTGCCTGTCACTGTGGACAATATGATATATCATACTCAAGCGGTAAAAAGGGGCAATGACAGCGCTTTGATAGTGTGCGATATGCCCTTTATGTCTTATGAGATAAGCGTAGAGGATGCCCTAAAAAATGCAGGACGGCTTGTAAAAGAAGGAGGGGCGAATGCCGTAAAACTTGAAGGCGGCGCAGAAATTGCAGATAGAATAGCCGCTATGGTTGCGGCTAAAATACCTGTTATGGGTCATCTTGGGCTTACGCCTCAGGCAATCAATCAATTTGGCGGGTTCAAAGTTCAGGCTAAGGAAAAATCGTCTCAAGATAAATTGATGGAAGATATAAAAGCTCTTGAAAAAGCAGGCGCTTTTAGCGTGGTTTTGGAAGCCGTCCCTCAAGATTTGGCGGCAAAAGTTTCTAAGGAAACCAAAATGGTTGTAATCGGCATAGGCGCAGGCAAATATTGCGACGGTCAAGTTTTGGTTATTGACGATATGCTTGGAGTTTTTAAAGATTTCACTCCTAAATTTGTAAAAAAATACGCTAATTTGTCTGACACAATAACAAAAGCTGTTAATCAATATATAGAAGAAGTTTCAAACGGCGCTTTCCCCAATGAGGAGAACATATATAAATGAATATCATAAAGAAAGCGTCGGAAATGCAGAAAATCGCTTTAAAACACATAAAAGCGGGCGATGAAATAGGTTTAGTGCCTACTATGGGCGCTTTGCACGAAGGGCATATATCTTTGATAGACAAATCCGGCAAAAATGATGATATAACAATCGTTTCTATCTTTGTAAATCCCACGCAATTTGGACCAAATGAAGACTATCTAAAATATCCAAGACCAATAGAAAAAGACCTTCAAATCTGCAAAAAACATCATGTTGACTATGTCTTTCTCCCTTCTGTTTCAGAAATGTTTCCAGATGAACATAAGACATTTGTAGAAGTTAAAGAAATGCAAGACATTTTATGCGGAGCTTTTAGAAAAGGACATTTTAGAGGCGTCGCCACAGTGGTTGCAAAACTTTTCAATATATCCTGCGCCGATAGGGCTTATTTTGGTTTAAAGGATTTTCAGCAATTAAAGATAATAGAGAGAATGGCAAAAGATTTGAACTTTACTACTAAAATAGTCCCATGCCCCATTGTCAGGGAAAAAAGCGGTTTGGCTTTATCAAGCAGAAATTCTTATTTAAACGCAAAGCAAAAATCCGACGCTGTCTTGATAAGCAAAACGCTAAGAGAAGCAAAAGAGGATTTTAAAACAAAGTCTCTTCAAATAGTTTTAAGCGCGGCTGTTAAAAAATTATCAAGCATACCGGAGAGCAAAATAGATTATGCCGAGATAGTTGATTTTGACGATTTGTCTTTGGCAAATAGCAAAACAAAAAAAGCGTCTTTTCTCGCTGCTGTTTGGGTCGGCAAAACGAGATTGATAGACAATATAGCGATGAGTAAATGAGGATTTAACCATTTATGAAACAATCGGATTATTTAATTATAGGCAGCGGCATTGCGGGTTTAAGCCTTGCTATTAAAGCAGCTCAAAACAGCAGCGTTATTTTGATTACAAAAAGGGCTTTGAGCGATTGCAATACGGCAAAGGCTCAAGGCGGTATAGCGTGCGTATCAGATGAAAAAGATTCTTTTGAATCGCATATAAATGACACTTTAATAGCCGGCGCAGGTCTTTGTAATAAAAAGATGGTTGAAAGAATGGTAAAAGAAGCTCCTCAAAGAGTAAAAGAATTGCTCAATTGGGGCGTTCAATTTTCAAAAGATGAAAAAACTTCAAGCGGATATGCTCTTGGTCTTGAAGCGGCGCATAGCAATCGCAGGATCTTTCACAGCGGAGATATGACGGGCAAAGAAATTGAAAGGGCTTTGATAGAAAAAGTCCGTTCAAACAAAGATATACAAATTTTTGAGGAACGCTCGGCGATAGATTTGATTGTTGACGACAATGAACAATGTTTAGGCGCTTTTGTTCTTGATAATGCTACGAATAAAGTGGAAGTTTTTGCGGCAAAAGTTATTGTTTTAGCTTGCGGTGGCGCGGGCAAAACTTATCTATATACGACAAATCCAGATATAGCCACAGGAGATGCTATAGCTATGGCTTATAGGGCGGGCGCAGACATTGCAAATATGGAATTTGTCCAATTTCATCCAACTTGCCTATACAATAAAGTGGAAAAATCTTTTTTGATTTCAGAGGCAATCCGCGGAGAAAGCGGCATTTTAAGGCTTCAAAACGGAGAACCCTTTATGGAAAAATATCATCCGCTAAAAGAGATGGCTCCGCGCGATATAATATCAAGGGCTATAGACGAAGAATTAAAAATGAGCGGAGAAGAATTTATATATTTGGATATAACTCATAAAAAAAGCGATTTTTTAATCAATCGTTTTCCGGGAATATACGCCAAATGCAAAGAATATGGAATAGATATAACAAAAGATATGATACCAGTTGTGCCTGCCGCTCATTTTCTATGCGGCGGCATAAAAATTGATGAAAACGGACGCACGACTATAAAAAATTTATACGCCATAGGGGAATGTTCTTGTTCAGGCATACACGGCGCCAATAGGCTTGCTTCAAATTCTCTATTAGAAGGGATTTTTTATGGACATAGAGTTTTTGAAGATTCAAAAAGGTTTTTAAAAGAAATTTTTAATTTTACGACAGTTAAATTTAAAGAGCATAAAATTTCAAAAGATATATCAAATTATTTTATGAAAGATTGGAAGGCGATAAGGCATTTGAGTTGGGATTATTTAGGCATAACAAGGACGAATGAAGGATTATCCATCGCCCTCAATAAAATAGAAACTATAAAAAGAGAAATAGACGACAACTTTGCAAAAACTGAATTATCTGTTGACGCTTTAGAATTGAGAAATATAGCCTCTATTGCTCAGATGATAGCCTTATCGGCATTTGCCAGAAAAGAAAGCCGCGGCGCGCATTTCAACGCCGACTATCCTGATACTTTATCTCAAGCTGAAAACACTATCATAAACAAAAACACACAAATTCGCAGCGAGAGGATTTAATGAAAAGGAGAGAGTATGAATGAATTGATGAGATTAGTTTTTACTCCAAGCAGATTTTTACAATGGCAACACCTATTCACCAGACAAACAGACCTCCACTCACGCCACAGCGAAGCGGCTATAGACAGACAAACAGCCCTCCACTCACGCCACAGCGAAGCAACAAACATACAAACAGACCTTCAGTCACGCCATAGCGAAGCGACGGCGGACAGACAGACAGACA
>JAISKX010000242.1 GCA_031260765.1 Endomicrobium sp.
GCGCGACGGGATGGTCGCTTTGCCTTTTGGCGTCTTTTGACACAATTTGTCTGCTGATGTAGCGCTGCTACACGGCGCAGACAAATTCTGCCAAAATACGCTCAAAATGCTTCGCGGAAGTGACAAATCAAAATAGCAGTTAATTCCCCTTCACTTGTGAAGGGGTGGCAGGCGAAGCCTGACGGCGTAGTGTCTTTGTAGTTTTGCGCTCCTTGCGTGGTCGTTGCCGTTAAATTCTCTTGCGTTCCTTGCGAGAAGCCGTTTGCCGTTGTCGTTTAAAAATGCCGCTTATAAACCGCGAAGCGGTTTTATGCAGTTAATAACCCCGTATAGCCTGCAAGGCTATGCGGGGATACAGGAGATATAAAATGAAACAAGTTCTGGGAAGAGGGTTGCAGGGTTTGGTGCCGTCAATAGCAAACAGAAATAATGTTGGCGAGAGCGTCATCACAATACCATTAAATAAAATCAAGCCGAACAAATTTCAGCCGAGAAGAAAATTTAATGAGGAAAAATTACAAGAATTGGCGGAGTCCATAAAAACTCACGGTTTAGCTCAGCCGATTTTAGTATCGCAAAGCATAGTTCCGGGAGAATATGAGATTATCGCGGGCGAGCGCCGTTATCGCGCGTCCAAACTTGCAGGCAAAACGGACATCAGCGCGATAGTAAAACAAGGCGCGAACGATATTTTTAAAATGGATATGGCTTTGATAGAAAATATCCAAAGGGAAGATTTGAATCCCATAGAAGAGGCGCTGGCTTTTAAAAGATTGTTGGAAGAGTTCAATCACACGCATGAAGAAATCGCTAAAAAAATCTCAAAAAACCGTTCTGTAATCACCAATTCTTTAAGATTATTGAATTTGCCGCAAGACATTCAAGATTTGCTTGCCGAAGGCAAAATCTCGTCAGGGCATGGCAGAATGCTCGCTGGCATAGAGGACGAAAAAGTCCTAAGAGACACTGTTGACAGAATTTTAAACGACAAACTCCCCGTGCGCGCGGTAGAAAAATTAGTAAAAAGCATAAAAGCCAGCAAAAAGCCCGCCGCAAAACAAGAAATAGAATTAACAAATTTCACAGAAGACCTCCAAAGAAAGTTCGGCACAAAAGTAAAAATCATAGGAAGCAGCAAAAAAGGCAAAATAGAAATCCACTATTTTTCTCTTGATGATTTAGAAAGAATATCGGGACAATTGAAAAGATAAATGTAAGGGCAAAAATGGCAAATTTCCATCCCCAAAAATTGATATATATCGGAGTTTAATATGAGAGAAATAAAAGACGCTCAAATGTCTGATAAAAATCATAAAACCTTGTATATGATTATGTTTATACACAAGTTCGCCGAGACAAAAAAAATATCGGTAGAAGAAGCGTATTTATATTTATCAAAATACGGCGCATTATCGTTTTTAGAAGAATGTTTTGCAGCCGAGCATTTGCTTGACGACAAATCTGTTTTAGAAGACATAACAGAAATCGCAAAAAAGAATGGAGGAAATATTAAATGATAGTCTATCATGGCTCAAATATAGAAATTGAAACTATAGATTTATCAAAATGCAAGCCACATAAAGATTTTGGGCAGGGTTTTTATACTACTGCGCTTAAAGAACAGGCTATTGAAATGGCAAAAAGAACTTGCAAAAGATATGGCGGAGGCAAAGCCTGCGTTAGCAAGTTTTATTTTGACGATGCTCTATTAAAATCCAAACAACTTGATAGCATTGTTTTTAAAAAAACCAACAAAGAATGGGCTTTTTTTATTTTAAATAATCGCTATCCCAAAAAACTTTCAAATATTAAAAACAAATACGATATTGTTATGGGGCCTGTCGCAAATGACGATATTGACTTATCTTTTAATCAATTTGCCGCAGGGTTTTTAACCATGAATGAATTATTACAAAGATTGCGGTATAAGAAATTGAACAATCAAATTTCATTTCACTCAAAACGAGCAATTTCATTTTTACAAAAGAAAGAGGTTTTTTATGTCTAAAACACAGGAATGGTGCATAATGTTTATTTCTGAAAGTTTGATTTCATCTATAATGTCCGATGCAAAGTTAAACAGACTTCCTGCAATGGACGCATTTTATAAATCCAATACTTTCAAAAAACTCTCCGACATTAAAACAGGGCTATATACAGAAAGTCCCGCTTATGTATATGATATGTATAAGGAAGAAATACAAAATTGAAACAGGAGAAAAACAATGGAAACAGCCATAGTAAAAGTAGAATTAACAGGCGCGCCGTATAAAATAATGAGGACTATTCAAGTTCCGCTATATCTTACTTTACATCAATTTCACGAAATTTTGCAGATAATATTTGATTGGGAAAACGCCCATCTATACGCTTTCTTTATTAAAGAACAACATTATGAATCGCTTGATAATACTGAGGAAGAAATCCAAGAACAATATGCCACGCAAAAAGTAATGCTAAAAGAAGTTTTTTCTCAAACAAAACAATTTATATATGAATATGATTTCGGCGATTCTTGGCTCCATGAGATACTTTTACAAAAACTCATTCAAGAGCCGCAAGACGATTTTATGCCGCGATGTTTAGAAGCGCAAGGCGAATCTGCTTTTGAAGACATCGGCGGAATAGGCGGATATGCAGACTTATTAAAAACGGCAAGAAAGAAAAAGAGAAACAAAGAAGAACAAGAATTAATTGATTGGACGGGTTTAAGCGCTAAAGACATAAGAAAAATTCCTTATTATGCCCCGCGCATTGACGACATAAACCAAAACATAGACGATTTTTGGGAAGACATTAAAGAAGGCAGAGGATTAGACAGCGACGAAGGCTGGGAGATTGTAACATAGGCGTCGGCAAAATGACTATTTTGGGAAAAGTTATAGTAGTTTTTAACAATCACCCAATAGAGATTATTTCAGGTTTTATGATAATAATTGTATTTGGCATTATTGTAATCTGCTTATTGCGCTTTGAAAAACCTAAACCATATGGCAAAGATTGGATTTATAAAGCATTGAAATGGATAGGATTAAAAATAAAGGGGAATAAAAATAAAAAATGAAAATCAAACCTTATAAAAACGATTTGGCTGATAGAATTGCAGAGTTATTGCAAAACGCAAGGAATTCTATAGTCAGAAATGTTAATACCACAATGGTAGTGACATATTTTGAAATCGGCAGAATGATTGTTGAGGATGAGCAAAAAGGTAAAAATCGGGCTGATTACGGCAAGCATATATTAGAAGATGCCGCAAAAAGATTGTCTCATAAATTTGGGAGAGGTTTTTCACAAAGGAATCTTGAACAAATGCGTCAGTTTTACTTGGTATATTCTAATCCTCAAATTCCGCAGACAGTGTCTGCGGAATTTAAACTCAGTTGGTCTCATTATCTAAAACTAATGCGAATAGTTGATGAGAATGAAAGAAAATTTTATGAAATAGAATCAATAAATAATAATTGGAGTTTAAGAGAATTAGAGAGACAATACAATTCCGCATTATATACCCGCCTTGCTTTAAGTAAAGACAAAAAGAAAATATTAGAACTTTCAAACAAAG
>JAISKX010000008.1 GCA_031260765.1 Endomicrobium sp.
ATATGAATATATAGGCAAGGTAAAAGCTCTTGCCGATGCTGCAAGAAGCGGCGGTTTAGAATTTTAAATAATTAAGCATTGTAATATCGGAGGATAAGTTGGCTGAACAAAATTTGAAACAGAATAATGTTGAACGCGTATCAAATTCTCGCCCTGCAAGAGGGGGGAAGTCGTCTGAACAGGGATTTAAACCGCGCGTTGATGATGGATTGATAGAGACAGTAGTAGCTGTCAATAGAGTCGCTAAAGTTGTAAAGGGCGGCAAAAGATTTTCATTTAGCGCTTTGGTGGTGAAAGGCGATGGCGCGGGGAAAGTCGGCTGCGGTCTTGGCAAAGCTAAAGAAGTTCAAGCGGCTATACAAAAAGGCGCTATTCAAGCGGCTAAGCATTTGATAGCCGTAAAGCTCAAAGACACTACAATTCCTCATGAGATAATAGGGATTTCAGGTTCCGGCAAAGTTTTATTAAAACCTGCGGCGCCCGGAACGGGAGTAATAGCGGGAGGTTCTGTCAGAGCTGTTTTAGAAGCTGTTGGCATAAAAGATATCCTTACAAAGTCTATGCGCTCCTCTAATCCCTTCAATGTTGTTTATGCTACGATAGAGGCTCTTAAACATTTGAGAACTAAAGAAGAGGTCGCCCAAATAAGAAATAAAGAGGTTACGGAAATATGATAGGGTTAAACAATTTAAAGCCTGCAAAAGGTTCTAAACATAGAAGAAAAATAATAGGGCGCGGAGTAGGTTCGGGGCACGGACGCACTGCTACAAGAGGAACTAAAGGACAAAAAGCTCGTTCAGGCGACGGCGAAAAGAAGATTAATTTTGAAGGCGGGCAAATGCCTATTTTTAGGAGAATTCCTAAGAGAGGGTTTAATAATAAACAGTTCGCTAAAGAATATGAAATAGTAAATGTTGATACGCTTAATGGATTTGATAATGGAACGGAAATCACTCCAAAGTTTCTTAAAGAAAAAGGTCTTATTTCAAAAATAAAGTTTGTTAAAGTTTTAGGGAACGGGAAATTGGATAAATCTTTGATTGTAAAGGGAGTCTCTTTTTCGAAATCTGCTATAGAAAAAATCAAATCTGCAGGCGGAAAGGCTGAAATCACAAAATGATAATATTTGCAAGGCAGATTTTTATCTGTTAAGCAAATTTTTTAATCAAATATCGCGAGTTATATAGGAAAACAAATGTTAAAGTCTTTTGCAGATATATTTAGAGTTCCAGAACTTCAAAAAAGAGTTTTGTTCACATTGGCTATAATAGTTGCTTATAGAATAGGTGCTATGATACCTGTTCCCGGCGTTAATGCAGAGGCGGTCAAATCTTTATTTGCAGCTCAAAGCAATGGGCTTTTAGGTTTTCTTGATATGTTTTCCGGCGGCGCTTTAAATAGGATGTCCATTTTTGCTTTGGGTATTATGCCTTATATCAATGCATCCATTATTTTAAGTTTATTGCAAGGCGCCCATGTGATTCCTTATCTTGATAAATTATCAAAAGAGGGCGAGCAAGGCAGAAAAAAACTCACTCAAATTACAAGATACGGCACTCTTATTATAGGAACTGTTCAGTCCATTGGTTTGACTATGGCTCTCAGTAAAATGCCGACTCCTTCTGGAATGCCGATAGCTTTAGACCCTTCAATGTCATGGATTATAATGACAGTATTAACTCTTGTTACAGGAACTGCCCTTATAATGTGGCTTGGAGAACAAGTAAGCGAGAAAGGCATCGGCAACGGAATCTCATTGATTATTTTTGCAGGTATTATAGAGAGGCTTCCGAGCGCAGTGATTGGCGTAATTAAGCTTGTTCAATTGGAAGAATTATCAATTCTTTTGGCTTTGTTTTTGGTTGTTTTGGTTTTAGCTGTTTTAATAGCTGTTGTTTGGGTTGAGACCGCTCAAAGAAGGATTCCTGTTCATTATGCAAAGCGCATGGTCGGCAGAAAAATGTATGGCGGGCAGAGTTCTTTTTTACCTATAAAAGTTGACCAGTCGGGCGTAATTGCCGTAATCTTTTCAGTATCTTTATTGTCAGCGCCTCTTACAATAGCTCAATTTGCTCCCAATCTTACTGTTTTTGGTTTTCCTTTAGCTCAAACGATTTCAAATTGGTTTTCTCACGGTTCTATAGTTTATAGTTTAATTTATGCTTTATTGGTTATATTCTTTTGCTATTTTTATAATTCAATTTCTTTTAATCCAAAAGATTTAGCTGAAAATATGAAAAAGTCGGGCGGGTTTATCCCAGGAATAAGACCGGGGGAGCCTACTTCCACCCATATTCAAAAAATATTGGAAAGAGTCACATTAGGCGGCGCTTTATTTGTCGCTTGTATAGCGGTTTTGCCTGATTATATGAGAAATGTTTTGAGCGCTCCTTTCTTTTTTGGCGGGACATCATTGCTGATAGTTGTGGGCGTTTCTTTAGATACTATAGGGCAAATAGAATCTCATTTGATAATGCGCCATTATGAAGGTTTTATGAAAGAAGGGCGCATAAAAGGCAGATGGTTTCATGTTAGATAGGACAAATAAATGAAAAATTATATTCTTTTAGGTCCTCCCGGAGCGGGAAAAGGGACTCAAGCAAAAAAAATTGTTGAAAAGTTCAATATAGTTCATTTGTCAACGGGCGATATGTTTAGAGAAGCAAAAAAATCCGACCCTTCAATTGCGGCTTTGATGGAAGCGGGAAAACTTATTCCGGATGAAATAGTCGTAAATATGGTTAAGAACAGATTGAAAAAAGATGATGTTAAAAGCGGTTTTCTTTTGGATGGATTTCCAAGGACTCTTAAACAAGCTGAGGAATTGGATAAATCTCTTAAAACAGAAAATATAAGCATAGATGCGGTTTTTTCAATAGCAATTGACAATGAAGAAGCTGTGAAAAGAATATCAGGCAGAAGAGTTTGCAAGTGCGGGGCGAGTTTTCATGCTGAGTTTGTTCCTCCTAAAATCGCTGATAAATGTGATTATTGCGGCGGGGAATTGGCTCAAAGAGCCGACGATAAAGAAGATACTGTTAGAGAAAGGCTTGTTGTTTATGATAAACAGACAAAACCCTTGATTGATTATTATAAAAAGAGCGCTTTCTTGATTGATATAGATGGTCTACAGAGTGAAAAAGTTGTTTTTGGGCAGATAAGCAAATTTATAGAAAACGGAAAATAAATTGTTTTTTAAGAAAAATAGCATTGAAACTAAAACTGCAGATGAAATAAATAAGATGAGAGTCGCCGGCAGAGTTGTAGGCGAGGTTTTGGATAAGTTGTCAAGCATTATAAAGCCGGGCATTTCAACAAAAGATATAGATAAGTTTTCTGAAAAATATATTAGGTCAAAAAATATGCTCCCGGCTTTTTTGGGAGTTGAAGGCGTAAAATATCCTTTTCCTGCAACAGCTTGCGTGTCTGTAAATGACGAGGTTGTTCATGGGGTACCGAGTTCTTCAAGGATATTAAGGTCAGGCGATATAGTCTCTGTTGATGTTGGAGCTTTTTATGATGGATATTACGGCGATGCGGCAAAGACTTATCCTGTAGGCAAAGTGTCGGATTCAGCTTTAAATTTATTAAGAATCACAGAGCTGTCTTTATATGAAAGCATTAAATTTGCTTTATCAGGCAATAGACTTGGAGATATTTCAAATGCCGTTCAAAGAACGGCAGAAAATGCGGGCTATTCAGTAGTGAGAGATTTTGTCGGACACGGTATAGGCAGAGAGTTGCATGAAGACCCTCCGATTCCCAATTTTGGACAAGCAGGTATAGGTCTTAAACTGACGGCGGGTATGGTTTTGGCTATAGAGCCTATGGTCAATATAGGCGGATATAAAGTTGAAATGCTTGATAATGATTGGACTATTGCCACTAAGGACGGAAGTTTGAGCGCTCATTTTGAGCATACTGTCGCTATCACGGAAAACGGAAATGAAATTCTAACAAAGGTGTAAAATGGTTAAAGAGGAAAAGATACTTCTTGAAGGTAAAATTTTAGAGGCATTGCCCAATGCAATGTTTAAAGTTGAGATTGAAGGCGGACATATAGTTTTAGGGCATATATGCGGAAAAATGAGAATGAACTATATTAAAATTTTGCCCGGCGATAAAGTGAAAATGGAATTGTCCCCCTATGATTTAACAAGAGGCAGAATAGTTTATAGAGATAAATAAAAAGCGGCGCAACGGACGTAAAACAAAAAGCGTCCGCTAAAAGAAGCGATAAAAATAAATTATGGAGTATATAAAATGAAAGTAAGAGCGTCTGTAAAACCGATTTGTCAAAAATGTAGAGTTGTTAAAAGAAAAGGCGTCGTCAGAGTAATCTGCACAGACCCGAGGCATAAACAAAGACAAGGATAAAAATTTTATTTGTTTTGCAAAATAATTTTGGAGGAACATAAATGGCGCGTGTAGCTGGAGTGGATTTACCAAAGAATAAAAGACTTGATATAGCATTAAGATATGTCTATGGAATAGGTCCTGCCATCGCTAATGAGATGATAAAAGAGTTGGCATTAGACCCTGCAAAAAGAGTTAAGGATTTAACGGAAGGCGAAGTAAATCAAATCAATAATTTGATTACGAAAAACATTAAAGTTGAAGGCGATTTGAGGAGAGAAATTCAAAGCAATATCAAAAGGCTTATAGAAATCGGCAGTTATAGAGGGATGAGGCACAGAAGAAATCTCCCTGTCAGAGGACAGAGGACAAAGACCAATGCCCGCACGAGGAGAGGCAAGAGAAAAACCGTAGGCGCAGGCAAAGCTCCCGCTCCGGGAAAGAAAGGATAAAAAGCGTTTAGAAAATAAACGGAGGAAATATAATGGCAGATGAAAAGAAAACGAGCGGTTCAAAGAGAAAAAAATATGTCGGCGGCGCCGCAAGAGCGTATATTTTATCGTCTTTTAACAATACGATTGTAAATATAACTGATGATAGAGGAAATACTTTGGCTTGGGCTTCCGCAGGTGGGAGCGGATTTAAAGGGACTAAAAAAGGAACTCCTTTTGCGGCTCAGATGGCTGCGGCGGCTGTCGGTAAAAAAGCTATTGATTTGGGAGTAAAACAAGTTATGGTTTTAGTCAATGGTCCCGGTTCAGGCAGGGAAACCGCTATAAGAGGTTTGCAAAGCGCAGGGCTTGGCATAACGTCGATAAAAGATATTACGCCCGTTCCTCATGACGGATGCCGTCCTCCTAAACCGAGAAGAGTCTAACAACAATCAACAATCATTTCAAAAAATATATAAAGTGGAATAAAATATGCGGAGGGTTATATAGATGGCACGATATCTTGGTTCAGTATGTAAATTATGCCGCCGTGAAAAAGAGAAACTTTTTTTAAAAGGAGAAAGATGCTCTTCTAATTGCGCGCTTGACACAAAAAGAGGAAAAAATGCGCCGGGTCAGCACGGCATATCAAAATCTAAAATGTCTGATTATGCAAAGCATTTGCGCGAAAAGCAAAAAGCGAGAAGAATTTATGGTTTGACTGAAGAGCAGTTCAGCCACTATTATGTCACAGCTGAAAGAATGCCGGGCTCTACGGGCGATAATCTTTTAAAACTTCTTGAGCTCAGGCTTGATAATGTTGTTTATCGTTTAGGTTTTGCCGCTTCTAAAAATATGGCGAGACAAACCGTCAATCACGGCAATATCACTGTCAACGGCAAAAAAATTGATGTTCCTCGTTATCAGGTCAAAGCGGGCGACATTATCTCTGTTGCAGAAAAGTATAAAGAAAACGCTTATGTAAAGAATTTGGTTGAAAAACCTTCTCCCAATGTTCCCGCATGGCTTTCTTTTAATAAAGATAAAGTTGAGGGTTCTGTGGTCAGCGAGCCTCTTGTTGGAGAGACATCGCAGTCTATCAACAGCCAACTTATTGTAGAGTATTATTCAAAATAAAAAGCGAATTGTTTTCGCTATATAGCGAGGTTATATAAAAATGTTAGATTTACAAAAACTACGCAAACTTACTTTAGATGAAAAAACAGCCACAAAATTTTACGGTCGTTTTACAGCCGAACCTTTTGAAAGAGGTTATGGTCACACGATAGGAAATTCTTTGCGCAGAATCCTTTTGTCAAGCTTGCATGGAGCCGCCATCACATCTGTAAAAATTAGCGGAGCGCTTCATGAATTTGCAGTATTAAAAGGCGTTAAGGAAGATGTCGCGCATATAATTCTAAATTTAAAAAAACTTAGATTTAAATTGCATTCCGATAAACCTGAAAAATTATATTTAAAGGTTAAAAAAGGCGGGCAGATTACGGCTGAAGATATTGATGCAAATCCTCTCGTAGAGATAATGAATCTCAAACAGGAAATTGCTAATCTTGAAAGTTCCGCTTCTTTAGAAATTGAGATGGAAGTTTCAAGCGGAACGGGATATGTTCTTGCCGATGAATTGAAGTCAAGCAAATACGGCATCGGCACTATTTTGCTTGATGTTTTGTTTTCTCCTATAACAAAAGTGAATTATGAAGTTGAAAATACGCGCGTAGAGCAAATTCTCAATTATGACAGACTTATAATAGAAATATGGACTGACGGCTCGGTATCTCCCGAAGAAGCTTTAAAGGAGTCAGCCAAAATTCTTAAAAACAGCGTGAGCATTTTTATCGGCGAAGAAGAAGTTCAAGAAGAAAAAGTTGAAACAAAGTCTGGTGATGAAGCTGTTCAAACTGAAGAAGAGCAATCTCAAGAAGACGGCGGCGCAGAGGCGGGCATTTTAAAAGGCGCTATTTCCGTTTTGGAATTTTCAGCAAGAGCCGAAAAAGCTCTTAAAAATGCAAGTATAGAAACAGTCGCCGATTTGGTTAAATTATCTTTGGAAGATTTGGAAGGGCTTGAAAATCTCGGCAAACGCTCTATTGATGAAATCAAGAAAAAGCTTGATAAAGCGGGTTTATCTTTAGCCGTCGGAGAATAAATAGGAGAATATTGATATGATAAAAACTTATAATGGCAGCAAACTCGGAGTCACAAGTTCGCATAAAAGGGCAATGCTTCGCAATTTGTCGGCTCAATTATTGAATTATGAAAAAGTGACGACTACTTTGCCTAAAGCTAAAGAATTGACGAGTTTTTGCGAAAGGCTTATTACAAAAGCTAAAAAAGACGACTTAAACGCTAAAAAAGCTTTATATTCTGAAATCAACGATAAATCCGTTGTTAAAAAAGTTTTTGAAATTCTTGTTCCAAGATATAAAGATAGAAAAGGCGGCTATACTCAAATTATCAGAGTAGGGCAAAGACGCGGAGACGCCGCCCAAGTCGCTATAGTCAAACTGATAGTTTAAATTTCTGCTTCTACAAAGGATAAAATGTTTAATTATTTATTTAGTTTATTTTCAAACGATATGGGTATTGATTTAGGGACAGCCTCAGTCTTGGTTTATATTAAAGGACAGGGCATAGTTCTTAGAGAACCATCTGTGGTCGCGATGGAAAAAAATAC
>JAISKX010000017.1 GCA_031260765.1 Endomicrobium sp.
AAAATATTGGAATTTAAGAGAATAAACAATTATGGCTCAGAATCTCCAGCAAATTAAAAAAAGAATAAAGACTTCGCAGAACATCTTCCAAATAGCGAAAGCTATGGAGATGATAGCGACTTCAAAAATCAGAAAGGCGCAACTTTCTGTTGAAAGATATAATCCTTTTGCAAAAAAAATCATTTATATCGTCAATAAGATTCTTGCAGACAAAGATTTAGACGAAGGCATAGAAAAGTATGCAAGCAAGAGAAACGGCGCTAAATTGGTTTTTATAGTCGCGCCCGACAAAGGATTGTGCGGAGGTCTTGTAGTAAATCTTTTTAAAAAAGCGGTTTCTTATATAAAGCCTGATGATTTTGTAATCACAGTCGGCAAAAAAGCCGCTCAATCGGCGCCGCGTAATAATTTCAATGTTTTGTATCACTTTAATATGGGGACTAATTTTCCTAAATTTGACGATATTTTCCCCATGATAAAGACAGCCACAAAATTTTATCTTTCTGGAGAAGTCACAGGAATTTCCATAGTCTATACTGAGTTTAAAAATATGCTTATCCAAACCCCGCAGGTAAAAGAGATTTTGCCTGTTGAAAGAGACAAGAATTTTGTTGATAACGGTATAGATTATATTATGGAGCCTTCCGGGCTTAAAGTGCTTGAAGATTTAATTCCTTACTATTTAGAAGTCGGGTTTTACGATGCTTTTATGAATTCTTACGCTTCCGAGCAAGCCGCAAGAATGACGGCGATGAAAAACGCCAAAGATAATGCTCAAGAAATTTCGGCTTCTTTATCAAATATATATAACAGGTCCAGGCAGGAAAAAATCACTAATGAACTTTTAGACCTCGCCAATGGACAACAGGGAATGTAAAATGGAAAACAAAGAAAAGACAGTGCAAGAAGGAATAGTAATAAGGGTTCAAGGCGCAGTTGTTGATTTCAAATTTGACGACAAAAGCGGTATTCCAGAAGTCTATGAGGCTTTGATTTTAAAAATGCCCGACGGAAAAGATTTGACTCTTGAGACTATGTTTGAAATGGACAATGCAGAAGTAAGAACAATCGCTATGGGTTCCACAGACGGAATGAAGCGCGGTATGAAAGCGAGAAGAACTTTCGCTCCTATCAGCGTTCCAGTTGGAGAAAAAACACTTGGTAGAATTTTTAATGTATTAGGACAGCCTGTTGACGATTTGGGCGCTATTGACGCTTCGGTGGAAAGATGTCCAATACACAAACCGTCTCCGCTTTTTGTTGATCAGAAAACCACGCCGGAAATGCTTGAAACGGGTATTAAAGTTATTGATTTAATTTCCCCTTTTACAAAAGGCGGTAAAATCGGAATATTCGGCGGCGCGGGCGTAGGTAAGACCGTTGTCGTAAAAGAGCTCATTAGAAATATAGCGGCTGTTCATAAAGGGCATTCTGTATTTGGCGGAGTTGGAGAGAGAACGAGAGAAGGCACAGACTTGTGGATGGAAATGGTAGAGTCCAAAGTTATGGACCAAACCGTTTTGGTTTTTGGTCAGATGAACGAGCCTCCCGGAAACAGAATGAGAGTCGCCTTGACCGCTCTTACAATGGCGGAATATTTTCGCGATGAAAAAAATGAAGATGTGCTTTTATTCATAGATAATATTTTCAGATTTGCCCAAGCGGGCAGCGAAGTGTCGGCATTGCTTGGCAGAATGCCTTCAGCCGTAGGGTATCAGCCCAATTTGGCGGCGGATATGGGAGAATTGCAAGAGAGAATCACATCAACCAATAAAGGTTCTGTAACTTCCGTTCAAGCGATTTTTGTTCCTGCCGACGATTATACAGACCCTGCTCCTGTCGCGATTTTCTCGCATTTAGACGCAACCCTCACGCTTGATAGAGCAATTGTGGAGCAAGGACTTTATCCTGCCGTAAATCCGCTCACTTCATCGTCAAGACTTTTAGACCCCAATACAATAGGCGAAGACCATTATAATACCGCTATGTCTGTAAAAAAGATTTTGCAGAAATATAAAGATTTGCAAGATATTATCGCTATCTTGGGTATGGACGAACTTTCTGACGAAGATAAAATCACAGTATCAAGAGCGAGAAAGGTGCAAAGATTTTTGACTCAGCCTATGTTTGTGGCGGAAATGTTCACCGGTATAGCGGGCAAATATGTTAAAGCCGAAGAGACAGTCAAGGGTTTCAAAGACATAATAGAAGGCAAGTATGACGATTTGCCGGAACAAGCATTCTATATGGTAGGCACAATAGAAGAAGCCGTAGAAAAAGCCAAAAGCGGCAAATAAATAGAAGGAAAATATGAGCGAATTTAATTTAGAAATATTATCTCCAGAAGGGGTAGCGTTTAAAGGCGATATTGTTTCCGTGTCATTTCCAACCACTTCAGGAGACATAGTGGTGTTGCCGGGGCATGCCAATTTGGTGTCTATATTAAAGCAAGGCGATATTCTTGTTACGCCAAAAAGCGGCGAGGTTCAAAAAATCACAGTGACGGGCGGCTTTATAGAAGTCTCAGACCATAAAGTAAATGTAGCCGCTCAATTTGCCGTCCCTTCAGACGATTCCAATAGACAAAAAATAGAAGAAGCCTTAAAATTCGCCAAAGCTTTACAAGAAAAGAAAAAGGACGAAGTTGATATTTCAATCATAGAAACTCAATTGAGAAGAACAATATCAAGTTTAAAGTCCGGCGTTACTCTCAAAAGAAAATTTTAGGAGACAATCATGTCAGGTCATAATAAATGGGCAAGCATAAAACATAAAAAAGCCGCGACTGATGCCAAAAAAGGCAAAGTCTTCACAAAAATTATCAGAGAAATTGTGATTGCGGCAAAAGAAGGCGGCGGGCAAATAGAAAACAATGCCCGTTTAAGAAAGTCTGTTGAAGATGCAAAAGTCGCTAATATGCCCCAAGACAATATAAAGAAGGCAATACAAAGAGGCACGGGAGAAATTCCGGGCGTAGTTTATGAAGAATTAAATTATGAAGGATATGGTCCCGCAGGCGTCGCTTTAATTGTTGAGACTACAACTGACAATAAAAATAGGACAGC
>JAISKX010000039.1 GCA_031260765.1 Endomicrobium sp.
GCCGAAATTTAGCGCTTCGCCTTTTGCCGAAACAAAATCTCCCAAAAAGTATTGAGCTAAATCTAAGATATGAGTCGCCATGTCAACGAATTTTCCGCCGTTCGTTTCTTCCATTTTTATACGCCAAGGAAGTTTTGCTCTGTCTAAATCGCAATCTTCCGGCTTCATCATTTGAGTGATTCTCATAAGACGGATTTTGCCTAAATCTCCGCTGTCTATTAAATTTTTTATATATATGTATTTTTCAAGCCCTCTGCGATAATATGCGGCATAGGCGGGTAAATTATATTTTTTTGAGGCTTGAGCGATGTCTAAACATTCTTGTTCATTTAAGGCTAAAGGTTTTTCTATATATGGGATTTTTCCTGCTTTAAGGACGGCTATGGCATAATCTTTGTGATTTTTGGGAGGAGTGGCTATATATACTGCGGTGATTTCTTTGTCTGACAAAATTTCTTCTATTGAATGACAAACTTTTTCTATATTGTGCCTCTTTGCGTAATCAACAGCCTTATCATAAGTTCGGCTATAGACGCTTTTTAATTTTGAGTTTTGCGACTTGTAAAGCCCCGGCGCGCTCTTTTTTTCTGCGACATCTCCACATCCAAACATACCCCAGCAAACTGTATTCATTTTTTATACTCCTTTTTTCTTAATAGTAGAGAGGAAAAAGACGCTTCGCGTTGACCCCCTCCCTTGCCCTCCCCCTTTCAGGTAGAGGGAATTACAACTTTACAAACTTTTGATTCTTGCCCAGACTGTATTATCAACTAAGACGCCTTTTGAACTATTTTCTTTAAAAGCATTTGCCATTCCTTCGCCGGGATAACGAATTCCTTTTCCGGCAGAAGTTTTAATATGGGCTTTGGCATGAACAAGAATTTCATTTATATGTTCTTTGTCTGATATTTTTGAAGGGTCTATCACAATGAAAACTTGAGAACAGCCGCCGCAATTGCCTTTGCCGACTTTGTCCAAGTCAGCCGCCCCCATACCGTCGGATAAAATCGCGCCTAAAACATCAAGTAAAAAAGCAAAAGCCGAACCTTTCCAATACGCCATAGGTAAAATTCTCATAGTATCTTCTATTTTGCCCGGCTCGTCGGTCAAATTACCATCTTTGTCATAACCTCCGGGGAACTGCAGTTTTTTACCTGCAAGTCTTGTCACTTGGAGTTTGCCGTAAGAATATAATGACATTGCCATATCCAATAAAACAGGCTCGCCGCTGTCGGCAGGAGCCGCCATAACGAAAGGATTATTGCCAAGTTTTATCTCTTCGCCGCCCCATGGAGGCATAACTGATTCTGTATTAGTCCAACAAATTGATACAAAACCTTTTCTTGCCGCATATAAACCATAACTCCCGCCGCGCATCCAATGAGTGGTGTTTTTTAAACCCACTAAACCTATGCCATTTTTTTTGGCAATTTCAATGGCGCGCTCTGTGCAATAAAAAGCATTTGTAATACCTATGCCCAAATTGCCGTTATAGACGGCTAAAGCGCCGAACTCTTTTTCTTTTGCGGGTTCAGCCTTAACATCAATCCAGCCCTTTTTAACATAATTTATAAATCTCGGCACGCGGTTTGCTCCATGGGAATAAACCCCATCGCGGCTTGTCTCAGCATGCGTGCGGGCGCAAACTTCAGCCTTTTCTTCGCTTATCCCGTATTTAATAAAAATTCTTTTAAATTCAGATTTCATTTCTTCAAATGAAATTCTCATGAATATCTCCTTTTTCAATTTCATTATCAAATACTGCCCTTCAATTAAATCTCATTATTGGGAATGGGCAGATAGTATCAAATTATAAAAACTTATAAAAATACCCCGACTTGTTCCTATTTGTTTTTTCCTCTTTTGACAAATATGTATATGAAGATGCGCCGGAAGCAATACAAGAAAGTCTTTTAGGGAGATATAACAACAATGGCATTGTCGTTTTGCGTTCCTTGCGGTTTCATAATACTTGCGTTCTTTGCGAGAAAGCCGTTTGCCATGTCTTGACATCTTTCGCCAAATAATCTAATATCCCCAAAATCACGGGGAAAGCATACCAGCTAACTATGTTTTAAATTGACTTGCATAGCGTTTTGGCTGAATTTATACTATATATATGTGTAGGAAGAGATAAGAAAAAGGGAGTTCTTATGTCAGACAGGACAGAATTAAATAGCACAATAAAAAAGTTGAGCGAAAACTTAGGCATTAGCCTTATAGGTTTTGCGCCTATTGAACGCTGGGCTGAGTTTGAGGAAACCGAAAAAGAATTTTATCCTAAAAATATCTGGGATTGGAGCAAAACTGTTATTTCTATAGGCATTCCAGTTTTTTTGCCTGTCATAGAAAGCACACCTTCTAATGCTTATAGCGAACTTTACAATACTACAAACCGCCTGCTTGACGATTTCGCTTATAAAATCGCCGCATTTTTAAATGGAAAAGGTTTTCGGGCTGTGTCTGCGCCGCGCGATGGATATGGCGAGATAATGGATTTGGTTAGAGAGCCGAACTCTTTTCTCTCACAAGTTCTTGCGGCAAAATACGCGGGGCTCGGCACTATAGGCTACAATCACGCTTTAATCACTCCGCAATTTGGTCCCCGCGTTAGATTTGCCTGCATAGTTACCGATGCGGACATAGAGCCGTCCAAACTCTTTGAAAAAGATTTATGTTCGGGATGCCTTTTATGCGTTAAGAATTGTCCGACGGGCGCGTTTTCTCCGAGCAGAAATTCAAAAATCGGGATTATGGACAAATACAGATGCGCAAGGTATCATCAATTTTTAAGGGAGGAACACAGATACCCGTGCGGGGTTTGCGTGATGAGTTGCCCTGCGGGGCATGATAAAAAAATTTACGATAAGCAGTTGACGCAAGAAGCAAAGGAGCACATCCAAGATTATGGTTCAAAAAATGACTTGGATAATTTTAAAATAAAACAAAGGAGATTTATCATGAGTAAAGAGAATTACAAGTTTGAGACATTGCAGGTTCATGCAGGACAGGAAAATCCGGATTCAGC
>JAISKX010000080.1 GCA_031260765.1 Endomicrobium sp.
TTCTCATTTGTGGAAGTATGAAGTTTTGTTATCAATTCGCCAAACTTATCGGCAAGTTCAATGGCTTCTAATTTAAGTCCATTATTTGCGGCTGTGCTGTCTAAAAAATAGGACAATGAGTTTTCCAATTGTTGTTTAGTGTCATTAGTTCTCATTGAAAAATCAATTCTGATAACAGGATTTTTTTTGCTCCAATCCCATTTGTCGTAAATGTAAAGACCTTCAAAAAGCGATTTGCTCCCATTAAATAATTCATTCATTGCGCTTACTAAAAGCGATTTGCCGAAACGGCGCGGGCGCGATAGGAAAAATATCTTACCGCCATTTATCATATTATATATATGCTGAGTTTTATCAACATATAAATAATCATTGCTATTAGTGCGTAAATCGCTAAATGATTGTATGCCTATTGGTAAATTTCTCATTTTTTTATCTCCATTTAAACACATAAAAAAATAGGCGGACGAAATGCTCGCTTATTTCCTTAAACAATATAGATTTTTATTGTTTGAATTGTGTCGGATTTTAGCTAATTTGCATTTAAAAATCAATGTTTTTTTGATATTGGTTATTTATCTTTTGGGATATTTAAGTAGTCGGCGGTTCTTTTGGCGATTTTGGAAAACACCGGAGCGGCTATGTAAGAGGCATAATAGTCGCCGCGGGGTTCGTCAAAAACTATTAAAATGACTATTTCCGGCTCCATTGCGGGCAGCATGCCGCAAAATGAGGCTATGTAATTGTATTTGGAATATTGTTTTGTATATGGATTGATTTTTTGAGCTGTGCCTGTCTTGCCGCCTACCGTATATTGAGGGACTTGAGCGGATATGCCTGTGCCTTTTTCTACCGCGCCTTTTAAAATCCTTTTGACTTCTTTTGCCGTATCTATTGAAACTACTTGTCTTACCTTTTTAGGTTTGTAATCTCTTGAATTATCTTCTATTTGTTTGACTATTATAGGCTGCATTAAAATGCCGTCATTTGCTATAGCGCTAAAAGCGCCTATAAGCTGCAAGGCTGTGACGCCTATGCCTTGCCCAAAAGAGATATTTGGCAGGGATAAGGCATTCCATTGAGCAGTATCGGCAAGAAGTCCCCTTGACTCGCCTTGCAAATCTATGCCTGTAAAAGAGAAAAACCCGAATTTTCTTATATATTTGTAAAAATTCTTCTCACCAAGCAGGCGGGCGATTTTGACAAAACCAATATTGGAAGATTGTTCCATTATACGCTCTACTGTAGCATAACCGCTTATTATGTGGTCATCGCTTATTATATGGTCTGCCACTTTTAATTTTCCCTCTTCAAGATAAAATTTATCTTGAGCTTTTACTTTTCCCTCATTTATCGCCGCGGATAGCGCCACTATTTTAAAAGTTGAGCCGGGCTCAAAAATATCGCTTATGGCGGAATTTTTTAAAATGCCTATATCGCTGATTTTATCTGAAAGAGAATATTCAGGTAGAACTACCATAGCCAAAATTTCGCCGGTTTTTGGTCTTTGCACTATGCAGATAGCTTTTTTGGCTCTATTTTTTTTAAAAGCCGCGTCCATCTCTTGCTCTACTATGAATTGTATATTTCTATCTATAGTCAAGGTGAGATTGCGCCCGTTTTTAGCTGATTTATCTATAAATTCATTGTTTAAAAGATGTCCATTGCCGTCTCTGTATTGTCCGAATTTTATGCTTTCCCCAGATAATTCATTATTGAAAACCAATTCTATGCCGTTTAAACCTTTTGAATCAGCTCCAATTTTGCCCAAGATATGCGTGAGAAACATACCTTCCGGATATTGACGGCTGAATTTTGTCTGAAAGCCTATGCCGTGAATATTTTTTTGTGATTTGATTTTTGCAACAGTTTCCTCGCTTAAATCGGAAATTATATGAACGAAAGAAGTATTGCCATAATCTTTTAGATTTGCCTTTGGAACTTTGATGCCGTTTGCAGAAAGAATTGATTTGATATTGTCGTAATTTTTTATAGATTTGGGGTCTATGTATAAATCGTATCTTTTGAGGCTTGTAGCCAAAATGCCGCCTGTAGCGTCAAAAATATCACCTCTTCGCGGCTGCTCTTCATTTTCCCTATTGACCATAGAATTGACGGCGCGGCTGATTTTTTCGTGGCAGAAAATCTGTATATATATAAGCCTTGCCAGCACAATGCCGAAAACAGCAATAATTATTATTTTAAGAATGACCCTTCTTTTTTCATAGGACGAATTATTGTTGTTTCTCTTCATTTTTTTACCTAAGATTATTCTATGACCACTATTGATTTTGTGTCGGGATGGATTAGTTTTTTATCGCGTATTACTGTATTGATGTGTTCCTGAGATAGAACTTTGGTGATTTTATAATCTAAATCATCGTTTTCTGCAAGAATATTATCGTATTGATTTTGCAATTGAGTTAAGCTGTATCTCATTCTATCGCCCTGACCTTTTTCAAAAAGATAGACAAAGATGAATGCCAAAACAACTATTATTACAAATGGATTTAGCTTTATGTTTGATTTTTTCATATTTTTTTGACCGCTCTCAGTTTTGCGCTTCTTGAACGAGGATTTTTTTTAATCTCATCATCTGACGCTATTATTATTTTTTTATTTATCAGGCTGTATATCCCACTTTTTGCATTGTCTTTAAAATTTTGTTTTATGAGACTGTCTTCAAGAGAATGGAAACTCATAATCGCAAAAACGCCGCCGCTTTTTAATATGGATGGGACGGCTTGCAGAAGACTTGTGAGATTTGAAAGCTCGTCATTTACTGCAATACGCAAAGCTTGAAAAACTTTTGTGGCGGGGTCAATTTTGCCTTCCTGCCTTTTTACAGACG